>CAMLLT010000161.1 GCA_946480935.1 uncultured Bartonella sp.
ATTTTGTCGGTGGTCTGTTTTGTCGTTATGTACAGCTTTTTGAAATCGGCAAAAGGTGTTCCGGCAGGTGAACTGAGCTTCTTCCGGGCGTTTTTCGGCATTGTCCCGATCATTCTTTGGGTCATGTCATTAAAAGAGCTTAAAACAGTGCTTTATACAAAAAACCTGACCGGACATGTTTTTCGGGGAATGTTCGGTACTTTTTCAATGCTATTCAGCTTTTATGCTTTGACACTTCTACCGCTTCCCGAAACAGTTGCCATCGGTTACGGCGAACCGCTTATACTTGTTGTTCTATGTGCAATTTTTCTTCATGAAAAAGTTTATTTTTATCGTTGGAGTGCGGTTATTGTCGGCCTTATCGGTGTGTTGATCATTGTTTGGCCACGCCTCACCATTCTTGGTACTGCAAATGCCGATGTCGGTGCTTCAATTGGTGCGCTTTCCGCTCTTGGCGCGGCTATTATGGCGGCCATTGCGATGTTGCTTGTCCGCAAACTCGTGTTTACTGAAAAGACAACGACAATCACCCTCTATTTCATGATAACATCAAGCATTATCTCTTTGGTGACACTGCCATTCGGTTGGATTGTTCCCGATTTCTATCAGGCTTCCATGCTTATTCTGGCGGGGCTTTTCGGTGGCATTGCACAAATTTTCATGACCCAGGCTTACAGACATGCCGAACCGTCAACGGTTGCACCTTTTGAATATACGTCAATGTTGTTAAGTCTTTTGAGCGGCTATTTCCTCTTCGATGAAGTTCCGACAATTGCAATGTTGTTCGGTGCGTGCCTCGTCATCGGTTCGGGTATTTTCATTATCCTCAGAGAATCCCATCTCATCGGGAAAAACCATACACGCCATCGTGCACTGTCTCATAAACACCGTTGATGGTAAATCCGGTATGCCTAGCCGAGCTGGTCAAGCGCATTGCGGATTTCCAGAAAATCTGCCCAGGCGAGTTTCTTTTGGCTCGGCGTTCGCAATAAATAGGCCGGATGAAATGTTGGCATAACCGGAATGGTTTTGCCGTTGCCCAAGTGATGCGAGAGCCATTGTCCTCTGGTGCGGATAATACCGTTTTTGACACCGGTCAGAACTTGCATAGCCGGTCCCCCCAGAGCAACAAGAATTTCCGGTGCAGACAATTCTATCTGCCGTTCGATAAACGGGCGGCAAAGTTCGGTTTCCATCGGTGTCGGAGTACGGTTACCAGGTGGCCGCCAAGGTATAGTATTGGCAATATAAACCTCTTCCCGTTTCAAGCCGATTGCCGCGAGAATACGGTTGAGCAACATGCCGGAACGGCCGACGAAAGGAATGCCTTGCAAATCTTCTTCCCGCCCCGGAGCTTCGCCTACGAGCATAAGCTTCGAATGTGGTGTGCCATCTGCAAAACAGGTATTTTTTGCAGTGAGTTTCAATGTGCATCCATCGAAAGATTTGAGCGCTTCGAAGAGTTCGTCAAGATTTTTGGCGTTGCGGGCAAGTTCATGTGCTGTTGCAACCTGTCCTTCTACAGAAATGCGTTGAGGAGGAGCATGGCGTGGAGCGGGGCGGGCATTTTCTCTTTCCTGAGGAACAGTTGTCTCACGCGCGGAGGCGGTCACCTGTTTTATAATTTCCGCCGATTGTTTGAAACGGTCAATAGGCGTGTCATCAAGTGGCGTGTCAACGCCGGCTTCTGAATAGAAGCCAAGCAACTCTTCAAATGAAATCGTGCCGTTTGAACGCTCTGACATTGTAACCTTTAGTCTTTCAAAGCCAATGAATAAACCAAGCAATAGAGCTCTTCAAGACCGGATATCAGTTGGTCGATTGGCAGTAAGATCAGGCGACAGAAAAGGGGCGGCCCCAAGTTTGAAATTCAGGCGCCGGATACGACCTCAAGCAAAGAAGCCGCATTCAAAATTCTCATGTTGCAAATTAACGGGAGAAAGTTCGGCCAAGTCAGAGCGGCAAGTTGAGCGGTTCTTAAGCATTTTGGCTTTCAAAACAGGATGTGAATCTTTTTATATTTCAATACCTTAGAAAATAACAATGGAATGTGAAGCCGTGATAGATAACCCGTCAAATCGAGTTACCAGAGAGGCTCGCCATGTCTTGCCATTAAAAACTCCGCAGCCTGCAAAAGACGGCCATCCGGAGCAATGTGACGGATAAACATTGATAGATCACGACGCATCCGCTCTATCGGGCAACGTTCGATGAAGGCTTCCATACCAAGCGATTTCTCGCAAAGTGTCAGAATTCTTACGCAGACATCCTCCATCTGGTCATGTGCGAGAAGGCAGGCCAAAACAGCATCGTCGACATTCTCCTTCGTCGGTTTGCGCGTTGCTTCTTCAACCAGACAAGCAGTTTTAAATAGCATGGCCGAAGCCGCTAATGTTTCGGAACGCGCTTTTGCAAGGCGTGTTAGCTGGAAAGGATCATCAAGCCGGTTTTTGCGGATAAGCATTTCGCGCCATGTGTCAATAATCGCTTCTGCACCGCCAAGATGAGCGACACTGTGGCGCCAGACGCCACCTATATAGTGGGGTTCCTGATGAAAATCCCCCGGTTTTCCAAAAAGATCACCTTCTTTAATTTCCATATCAGAAAAATCGAACGAACCGGTCAGTGTCGGACGCATACCGGAAGCATCCCAATATTCGATATTTTGTCGTGAGGTGTCGGTGACGTCTACCACAGCGAGTTGATCGGCTTCTCTGTCATTTTTTCTAAGACGTATAATTGCCAATTCAACCATTCCCAATCCGGTTACCAGACATTTTATTCCATGGAGCCTGATTTTTCCGTTTGGCAAAGTGGTAAATCTCAAAGGTTGATTTAGGCTGGCACCCCAAACTCCCAGAAGAGCACCTTCCTTGACTTTGGAAAAGATGGTTTTTCTTAAACGGTTTTCGGCATAAAGCTCGATAAGACGCACAGCATGAAGATGCCCCTCGAAAAGGCGTGCAAGCGACAGATTGGCTTTGCCAAGCCTGCGTAAAAAATCGAATGCGGCTTTGGTTTCATCTTCATTTTTTGTCAAAGCCCAATTGCTGCCGCCAAGTTTTTTAGAGAGACAAGCACGAAGTGCGCCACTTTCATTCAACCGTTGCAAGTCGACCGTCAGCCCGTATTCTTCTACATGATCGGCACTCTCCGAAATCAGGTCAAACAGGGCTTCATTATCCGTAGACATAGGCGTTTCCATAAACATTTCAGAAAATCTCGTTAGGAGAAAATGCTCGGAAGCTAAAATGCGCAAAGGCTGAAGAAATTCAAAAACAAAACGAAAAAAGGGGCATTCAGTCCAAATTTGGCTTTGTTTTTCTTAGAGGTTCATGGAAATGCCGGATTTTGGCAGATTGGCTGTATCAAAACCGGTCAGAATTGAAGCTGAATTCTGCAAGTACCGGCAGGTGATCGGAACCGAAAAAAGAGAGACGTTTAACGCTTATAGGTTTGATGTCTTCGGAAAGCAGAATCTGGTCAATAGGGAGTCCCAAATAAGGCCGTAAACGAGCGGGAAAGCTATATGAAAGCCATGTTGGACCAATGCCAGAAATGTGCCGTGTACCGGTTAGTCTTTCCATTCTGGAAACCGTATTGCTCCATGTTACACTATTGAAGTCGCCTGCAACAATCGTTTGCGAAACTTTGTGCTCGAGATCGTTTCTGAGCGCACCGCTTTCCAGTTCGTCTAATTGTAAATTCTGCCCGAATGGCCATGGCCAGGCAAGATGAACAGAGACAATCTCAAGCGGAGGATAATCCGGTTTGTCTGACTGTAATTTTATTTTTGCTACATAACCATGGGTTGCTGTCGCATCGTAACAGGTAACAACAGGAGAATCGCTAAAACCGTAACGGGATAAAAACCTATCAGACAGGATGACACCTGTAGCACCTGCGCGGTCATTGTCGGCCACGCAACCGATAATCGTCAAATTGTTGTTTTGAAAAAAGTTGCGCCATTTTGCGGAAGCTTCTTGCACCGTGATAATATCAGGCTTTTCTTTTTCTATGAGAGCCAGGAATTTTTCGGGAGTTTGATTGTCAAAACGCAAATTGGCTTGCAGCAGGTTGAAGGTCGAGCTTTTTATCATTCCGGAATTTGGAGAAACGCCGCCATCATTCAAGCTTAAACTGATAAGGGCAGCCACGAATATTATCGGAAAAACCGCTTTTTGCCGAAGTTTTGTGAAAATAAGAGGAAAGCCCAGCAAAATAGTAAAACATGCGAGTGGAATGCGGATATTGGCAAGTGAATCAAAAAGCGGATGAAAAGCTGTGAATAAACCTGCAAATAACGGTAAAGTCGACAAAACGACGAAAACAAACCAAACAAGGGCAAGAGTCCGACAAACGGATTTTCCGGAATGTTTACCCATTTTTATTGCCGTCATAAATGCGGCACAAGCCAACCATTAATTCGTCGATTGACTTGTCAGGGGGGCAAAAATCGGCTTTGCATAGGCCGGAGTCTTGGCATGGAACAAAGCAAATGCGCCTAAAACCGCCACAAAAACCAAAGTCAAAAACAATATAGAAAAGCGACGAATCAGCATAATTTGGCTCCCTTCGTTAACCATATTGCATAAATTATTTCATTTGAAACTAGTTATCTTTCATGAGGAAGCGAGATTTATTATCAAATCAACTGTTCTGCTGTTTCAGGCAACACCGGTTACTGATGTCGTATTGATCATAAAATACGTGGTGTCGTTTCCGAACGGAACTATTCCTTTTTGTCGCTTTATATCGCCTAAAGCCTAAAATTCGGGCTATAAACAAGTTAAGTCGGGTTAGCTTTCATGTGAACTTTCCTTAAAAAAACGTCGAAGAAATACACATGTGATCTGGCACACATAGTTGATAAAATTGACTATGTGTCGTTGATAAAATTGACTATGTGTCATGATAAAACGTGAAGCTGATCGCGATAGATATCCATCATATCTTTAGAAAAACAACAAAAGATGACCCTTTGAGGGAAGTCACTCTTTTTTAGAAATTGGAAAGTGGTGAAAACAGCAATTTTTGCCGCTTCCTTATGAGGATAACCATAGACACCGGCAGAAATTGCCGGAAATGCGATCGATTGGAATTGCTTATTTTTTGCTATTGCAAGTGAATTCTCGTAACATGATTGCAGTTTTTCCGCTTCACGGTCAACGCCGCCATACCAGATCGGCCCGACTGTGTGGATAATGTAGCGGGCGGGCAGGCGATAACCTTTTGTGAGCTTTGCTTCGCCTGTTTTACACCCCTTAAGCGCCTTGCATTCGGTAAGTAGTTCGGGGCCGGCAGCCTTATGAATTGCACCATCCACGCCACCGCCACCAAGAAGAGTTGTGTTGGCCGCATTAACAATGGCATCGACATCAAGCGTGGTAATATCACCACAAATGACGGAAATACGGTTTTTGTCTATCATCAACGATTTCCCCTTCGTTTAGAAATATCGATTGCTT
>CAMLLT010000162.1 GCA_946480935.1 uncultured Bartonella sp.
GATTTTTCTCACTATACTGTACCCCTCATATGTGATTTTGGTTGACGGTTATTGATCTGGCCCTAATTTCAAAATGGTCATTATCGTTGTTGTGGGCAAATGTTCAACCGTCTTTAGCCCTTTATCAGTTTCCCGTTTATTTTTAACGGCAGAACCGATGGAAGCAAGTCGTTAATTGACTTTTTTTAAAAGGGGGAAGGGCAAACCTCGACATCGTGAGATTTGGTAATGAAACGGTCTTCATTTGCGTAGTATTTTGCGCTCATCGAAGAGATATGTCTTTTGTTTGAAAGAGGCGGAGGCTTTTAACAAAGACGTATCAGGAATAAGGAAGAACATATGTCAGAAACGACACCGCAACCACTTACTGTCAAAGATATTCCAATTGTCGGAAATAAAGAGCTGCGAAAAGTTATATGCGCCGCCGGTCTTGGAAATGCTATCGAGTGGTTCGATTTTAGTGTCTACGGTTTTCTGGCAGTCATTATCGGACACACGTTTTTTGCCTCTGCACCCCAATCGGTGCAGTTGATCGCTTCTCTTGCAACCTTTTCCATTCCATTTCTGTTCCGGCCGATGGGCGGCGCCATTTTCGGTTATCTGGGTGACAAATATGGGCGCAAAAACATTCTGTCCTTTACAATCATTTTGATGTCGGCAAGCACATTTGCCATCGGCCTCATTCCCTCTTACGCGACAATCGGGGTATTTGCGCCCCTTTTATTACTTCTCGCTAAAATCATACAGGGGCTTTCCGTTGGTGGCGAATATGCCGGTGCGGTGGTTTTTGTGAGCGAATATTCACCGGATAGAAAACGCGGCTTTATGGCAAGCTGGCTCGATTTCGGTTCCATTGCCGGTTTCCTTGTCGGTGCCTTGGTCGTGTCGGCGATTTCTCTTGTGATCGGGCAGGATGCAATGGGCGATTGGGGCTGGCGTATCCCCTTCTTCATTTCACTGCCGCTGGGATTGGTCGGCCTTTTTTTGAGAAAATCACTGGATGAATCGCCCACTTATGAAGCCCAAAATAACAATTCGGCCGAGGCAGAAGAACAGGAAAAGGTCGAGACAACATCTGTCGGTACCATCATCAAGGAAAACCTCAACGGCATTGTTATCAGTTGTCTGTTGGTGGTTGCGGTGAATTCGACCTATTATATGTTGCTCACCTATATGCCGAACTTTTTATCCGTCAATCTCGGTTACAGCTATGATCATGGTGTTCTCATTATTATTGTTGTTATGGCTTTCATGCTTCTGGTGCAACCGCTTGTCGGTTTTTTAAGCGATAAAATCGGTCGCAAACCATTTCTGTTTATAGGTTCTGTCGGTCAATTCTTTCTCGCAATTCCCGCTTTTTATATGGTTATGCATCATAATGTGTTTATGATTGCAGGGGGAATTGCCATTCTTGCGGTTCTTCTTTGCTGTTTCATCGGTGTTATGGCTTCTATCCTTCCGGCACTTTTCCCGACAGATGTACGCTTCAGAACGCTTGCAATCTGTTTCAATATTGCAGTGCTGATTGCCGGTCTTACGCCACCTATCGCAGCCTGGCTTGTTGAAACTTTACAATCTCTTTATATGCCGGCCTATTATCTTATGGTGGTTGCGGTTTTCGGCTTTATTGCAGCCGTCAAAATGCCCGAAACGGCCAATCGTCCGCTCAAGGATGCAACGCCGGTTGCTTCATCCAAAACCGAAGCAAAAGAAGTTTTGCAGGAACATTTCGATTATATCGAAGATCAGGTCAACGAGATTGAAAACAAAATCTCCGACCTTGAGGAACAACGGCAAAATCTTGTCGATCAACACCCGAAACTCAATTGATTGAAAAACGTGTCTGTTGCGGCTTGTTGACGACCAACCGGCTTTTTGCTTTTAAAGCCCGTTGGCCGACCTGACAGATGCAGGGGATTTGCCGGAGGTTTTGGGCTCCGGCATATCTGTTAGCGTCTGAAACCGGAATCTACAACATTTTGCATAACCACAAAGGTCGACGTACTTTCAACATAGGGCAAGGCTGAAATTTTTTCGCCAAGGACAATGCGGTAACGCTTGATGTCACTGGTTCGCACTTTCAAGAGATAATCGAAGGAGCTGGCAATCATATGACATTCTTCCACTTCCCGTATTTTTTTAACGGCAGCATTGAAAGCCCGTAAAGCTTCTTCTCTTGTGTCGGAAAGTTTTACTTCCGCAAAAGCGATGTGTTCAAGTCCCATTTTTGCAGGATTGAGCACGGCGCGAAAGCCGGTAATATAGCCTTCATTCATGAGCCTTTTCAAACGCAATTGGCAAGGCGTTTTGGAAAGGCCGACTTTCTCGGAAAGTTCGGTAATAGACATACGGCCATTTTCAACAAGCGCATCAATAATACGATTATCAATGCGGTCAATTTCACTATTTTTTTCTTCCATTAATGTAAAAAAACCTAATTTTAAGGTAGAAAACAAGAAAAATCGCTAAAAAATATCGTTTTTTTTGCGAGAAGTAAACTATAGCCGGTGATATTATCACCCGATAATAAGCTATAGACGCATCTTTTCCAATTTTTATCGAATTCAAGAATTTTTATCCAGAGTGGAATGAAATCATGACCAGAACACAAAAGCCTTTTGCCGAATTTGCGCCTCCGATCTCCAAGCAGAGCGAACTACGCAAAAAAATCACCGCAGCCTATCGCCGTCCGGAAACCGAATGTTTGAAGCCGCTTCTCGAAGCAGCAACAATTGACGAAAAAACCAAAAAAGACATTGCTGCCACAGCCCGTCACCTTATCGAAACAATGCGGGCAAAATATAAGGGCAATGGCGTTGAAGGTCTGGTTCACGAATATTCCTTGTCGTCGCAGGAAGGTGTGGCGCTTATGTGTCTGGCAGAAGCGCTGTTGCGCATTCCCGACAAAGCAACCCGTGATGCTCTCATTCGCGACAAGGTGGCAGGCGGTGATTGGAAAGCGCATTTGGGTGGTGGAAAATCGCTTTTTGTCAATGCTGCAACCTGGGGACTTGTGGTTACCGGCAAATTATCATCGAGTGTCAGGGAAGGGGAACTGTCTTCCTCTTTGACAGGTCTTATCGCGCGTTGCGGCGAGCCGGTTATCCGCAAAGGAATGGATATGGCGATGCGCATGATGGGCGAACAATTTGTGCGCGGTGAAACCATTGATGAAGCGCTGGAGCGCTCGAAACCGCTGGAAGCACGCGGGTTTCGTTATTCTTATGACATGTTGGGGGAGGCCGCCACAACGGCTGACGATGCCGATCGCTATTACCGCGATTATGAAACGGCAATCCACGCTATCGGCAAAGCCTCGAACGGGCGCGGCGTCTATGAGGGACCGGGTATTTCCATTAAATTGTCGGCACTTCATCCCCGTTATTTCCGCTCACAAGCCGACCGTGTCATGGGCGAACTCATGCCGCGCGTCAAACAATTGGCTTTGCTGTGTAAAAATTACAATATCGGCCTCAATATAGATGCCGAGGAAGCCGACCGGCTCGAACTTTCACTCGATATTATGGATAGCCTTTGTTTCGATCCTGATCTTGACGGGTGGAACGGTATCGGCTTTGTTGTGCAAGCTTACGGCCGTCGCTGCCCGTTTGTACTCGATTATCTCATTGATCTTGCCCGCCGCAGTCACCATCGGTTGATGGTGCGCCTTGTCAAAGGTGCCTATTGGGATGCTGAAATCAAACGCGCGCAGGTTGACGGGCTTGAAAGTTTTCCCGTCTATACGCGTAAAGTCTATACAGATGTTTCCTATGTTGCCAATGCCCGAAAACTTCTTTCCGCTCCCGATGCTGTTTTCCCGCAATTTGCAACGCATAATGCTCAAACCATGGCAACGATCTATCATCTGGCGGGGCCTGATAAATATACTGTCGAACAATTCGAGTTCCAGTGTCTCCACGGCATGGGGGAACCGCTTTATGACGAGGTCGTAGGCAAAGATAAAATGCAGCGTCCCGCGCGCCTTTATGCACCGGTCGGAACACATGAAACTTTGCTCGCTTATCTGGTGCGGCGGTTGTTGGAAAATGGTGCCAATTCTTCTTTCGTCAATCGCATTACCGACAAGTCTATCTCGGTTGATGAACTTGTTGTGGATCCGGTGGATGTGGTGCGTAATATGCCTGTTCCCGGTGCCCAGCATGACAAGATTGCTTCGCCTGCCGATCTTTTCGGGAAAGATCGCCGCAATTCCGACGGTTATGATTTATCAAATGAAACAGTGCTTGCAGAACTCTCGAAAGAATTTGAGAAAAGTTCGGCATTGAGCTGGCAAGCAGCACCGGCTAATGTCGAAAAGGGCGCAAAATCACGCCAAATTGCCAATCCAGGTGACCATCGCGACAAAGTGGGCGAGGTTATCGAGATTGATGAAAGTGAAGCCAGAAAGATGGTCTCTCATGCTGAAAAAGCGTTTTCATCATGGGCAAAGACTTCCCATCAATCGCGCGCCGAAATTCTTGAAAAAGCAGCCGATCTTATGCAGGCGCGTATGCCTTCACTTCTGGCACTTGCGGCCAGAGAAGCCGGAAAATCTATTCCGAATTCTATTGCCGAAGTGAGAGAAGCAATAGATTTCTTGCGCTTTTATGCCGGACAGTTGCGCACGACTTTTAAAGGCAATGAAGAACCTTTGGGGCCGATCGTTTGTATCAGCCCGTGGAATTTCCCGTTGTCGATTTTTATCGGTCAATTATCGGCTGCATTGGCGGCGGGCAATACCGTTCTGGCAAAGCCGGCCGAAGAAACACCGCTTATTGCTGCTGAAGGTGTGCGCATATTGCATGAAGCGGGAATCCCGAAGGACGTTTTACAATTTTGTCCGGGAGATGGAAAAATCGGTGCGGCACTTATTGGCGAGAAAGCGACTTCAGGTGTTATGTTTACCGGCTCGACCGAAGTTGCGCGTCTCATCCAGAAAGAGCTTTCAACCCGCCTCAATAAGGATAAAAAACCCATTCCGTTTATTGCCGAAACCGGCGGGCAGAATGCCATGATTGTCGATTCGTCAGCACTTGCCGAACAGGTTGTGGGAGATGTTATCGCCTCGGCTTTTGATAGTGCAGGCCAACGTTGTTCGGCTTTGCGGGTTTTGTGTTTACAGGAAGAGGTGGCCGACCGCATTCTGGACATGCTCAAAGGCGCAATGCAGGAATTGCGTATCGGACGCACCGATTTTATCGGTACCGATATTGGCGCGGTGATTACCGCAGAAGCCAGGGATAATATCGAAACGCATATCGAAACAATGCGCGCTATGGGCCATAAAGTGACCCAAGTTCCCCTTCCCGATATTGCAAAAGAGGGAACATATGTAAGCCCC
>CAMLLT010000163.1 GCA_946480935.1 uncultured Bartonella sp.
GCATTGAGTGTGACGAGAACAGTCGCTCCCGTATCGGCCATAACAGCAAGCCAAAGTCCTGTAATACCGAAGATTGTTGTCAGAAGAAAGATCAACTTCAGACCGAGCGCTATGCCGACATTTTCCTTGATGTTCAACATTGTTGTACGGGAAAGCGAAATAAGTGTCGGTATATCGCTCACGCGGTTGCGCAATATGGCAGCATCGGCTGTTTCCAATGCCACATCCGTTCCCGAGCCCATGGCAATGCCGACATTTGCGGCGGCAAGTGCCGGTGCGTCATTGATACCATCGCCAACCATAGCAACAATATGATTTTTGCCTAGTTCCTTGATGGCTTCCACTTTCATGCCCGGCATCAATTCCGCTTTGACTGCAAGCCCGAGTTTTCTTGCAATGGCTTCTCCGGTCTGTTTGTTGTCACCGGTCAGCATAACGGCTTCAATGTTTAACCGGCGGAGTTCTTCCAAAGCCTCGAGCGCATCGTCCCGTGGCTCGTCGCGCATTGCAATGACGCCGATGGCCTTACCATCATGATGAACAACGACGACTGTTTTCCCTTCGCTTTCGAATTTGTCGGCACTTTTTTGCAATGTTTGGCCGATAACACCGTAATCGCCTGAAAATCTCGGTGCTCCAATGAAAACCGGTTTGCCTTTCCATTCGGCAATAATACCTTTACCGGCAACGGCTTTGACATCTTTCACCGAAACGGCTTCGATTTTCCGTTTTCCGCTTTCGGTGATAATGGCAACAGCAAGCGGGTGGCTCGATTCCCGTTCCAGAGCAACGGCAAGTTGCAATACCTCGTTTTCCGAATATTCGGTTGCAACAACATCTGTGACAACCGGTGTGCCTTTGGTCAAAGTACCGGTTTTATCGAATGTTATACAATCGACCTTCGATAAAGTCTCGACCACGTTCCCACCCTTGACAAGAAGACCATGACGGGTGCCGGTCGAAAGTCCGGATGCAATAGCTGCCGGAACCGAAATAACAAGCGCACAAGGGCAACCGATCAATAAAAGCGCCAATCCGCGATAGGTCCATTCTCTCCATTGCCCGTCAAAGAGTGGAGGGATGATGGCGACGAGGATAGCGATACCGACGATAATCGGCATATAGATTTTAGAAAAAGCGTCGATGAAACGTTCCGTCGGGGCTTTCGCATCTTGTGCTTCTTCGACAAGTGAAATGATGCGTGCAATGGTATTATCGGAAGGCTTGGTTTCCACACGAATACGCAATGTTGATTCATTGTTGATGGAACCGGCGAAAACCTTGCTGTTGATTGTCTTTGTTATAGGGATCGATTCGCCTGTAATCGGTGATTCATCGACGCCGGAGGTTCCCTCTATAACAACGCCGTCTGCCGGCAAACGATCGCCCGGTCTTGCAAGAACAATATCGTCAATCTGAAGGCTTTCGGCAGGGACTTCTTCAAGCTTGCCATCCACTTCTTTCCAAGCGGTTTTAGGAGCAAGTTTGCTGAGTGATTTGATGCCGGCACGTGCATGACCTGTTGCAACACCCTCGAGCACTTCGCCAACACAAAAGAGGAAAACAACCACGGCTGCTTCCTGAGTTGCGTTGATGAAAATGGCACCGATTGCCGCAATTGTCATCAGCATTTCAATCGTAAAGGGACTACCATTTTTCAATGCGGCAAATGCCCGTTTTGCCACCGGCAGCAGTGCAGCGAGTGCGGCAATTGTGAAAAACCAGAATGACAAATGTGGTAAAAAAGTCGATGCAATATATGCAAGAGCAAGGAGAACACCGGACAAGATTGCCGCTTGGCCTTTTTGCGTTTGATACCAGGATTTTTCTTCCTGTTGTTCCCGTGGCTGGTCATTGTCGATTTTATGAAGGCGATAGCCAAGCGATGCGACTGTTTTTTCTATCTCTTCGGGGCTCACACGGCTTTTATCCGCTTTTAAAGACAGTCTTTCTCTGGTGAGCGAAACATGGACATTTTCGACGCCCGACATGCGCTCCAAAGCGGTGGTAATGGTTCTTGCACAGGCTGCGCAATCCATGCCTTCAACGCGCCATAAAGAATCATTTCCCGCTTCTAACCGCGGGTCATCGTCGATGATTTCTTCATCCTCATCATCATGTTCATGGGAATGATTATGGTGTTCATGTGAATGATCGTGACAATGGTCACCTGAGCAATGATCATGGTTGTGCTCATGGTGTTCGTCATGATGATGTCCGGCATGCGAGTGATGTTCATGATCATGTTCTTTTTCATTTTCGGACGCCGGTTTTGCCTCGGTTCGACATTGTGCGGCTTCTATTGGCAAAGAGATAATTTCATGATGTTTGTCATCATATCCGGCCTCAGTGGCGCTATTCTTTTGATGATCATGACCATGTGGAATAGTTTCTTTTTCGACTTCAGCCATGGGTCTATCTCCTCTTTCGGCTTTTCCGTCTTGCAGCGAAAATCTCGACACTCGAAAATTGATGAGCGTTGAATTTCGTCGTTGAAATTTGGCTCTCGAAATCCGCCAACTGAAATTTCAAAAAAGGACATTTCCGATGGTGGAATTCATTGTCGAATAATTATATAATTCCTGTAGCAACTACAGCTTCAAGAGGAAAAATGCAGAAAATTTATTTTTCAATTGGCGAACTTTCAAAACATACCGGCTGCAATATCGAAACCATCCGTTATTATGGAAAAATTGGCTTACTTGACGAGCCGGAGCGCACAGAAGGCAATCAGCGCCGTTATGTCGAAGCCGATTACAAGCGCCTATTGTTTATTTTAAGAGCCAGAAATCTCGGCTTTTCGATTGAGGCCATCCGCCAGCTTATAGCGCTTTCCAAACATCCGGATGATCCATGTGGGGAAGCGGATACAATAGCGCACAAGCAACTTGCAGAAACACGCATGAAAATTTCGCGCCTGAAAATTCTGGAAAAAGAGCTGGAGAGGATAACGGAGCCATGCAGCGGCCATAAAATACATGAATGCAAGGTTATTGAAAGCCTTGCAGATACAAGCTCTCTTCAAGCATGATCGCTTGAAGAGAGAATTCTGATGATTTTTACAAGGCTTGAGGCGTGTAGCCCTCTTCTTTCATAATGTCAGCCAAACTTGCCTTGTCGGCCACACCTTTGACTTTGACGAGATGTTTGTCGAGTTCGATATTGACATCGGCAGACGGATATTTTTCTTTGATTGCATTGGTGATTGTTTTTACACAATGCCCGCATGTCATATCTTCTACCTTGAACAAGCTTGTGTTTTGATCAGACATTTTTATATTCCTTTGCCTATTGACTATTTACTATAATATGAGGGGTTCCTATAGGGTAAGGTCAAGGGCGGGGAGTTGTTTATTTTTATAAAGCCCGTAAAACAGGAAAATGATGAAGTCTGCACGTAATTTGAATAGTGATGACATACGCACGCTGGCGCTTGCCTCTTTGGGGGGAGCACTCGAGTTCTATGACTTCATTATATTTGTGTTTTTTACAGCCGAAATTTCCCATACGGTTCTCCCGTCGGAAATGTCACCTTGGCTTGCCACAACGTGGACCTATGGCATATTTGCCGCCGGTTATCTGATGCGCCCCATCGGGGGAGTCGTCATGGCGCATCTTGGCGATAAACTCGGGCGCAAGCGTATTTTTACGTTCTCGGTTCTTTTGATGTCGCTTGCAACCTTGGGCATGGCTTTTGTGCCGACCTATAACCATTTCGGTATTCTTTCTCCGCTTATTCTTTTGGCTTGCCGGATGATGCAGGGGTTAGCCGTCGGTGGTGAAGTTCCCGGAGCATGGACATTTGTAGCCGAGCATGTTCCGGAACGTCATGTCGGGCTTTCAACAGGTGTTCTTACCTCAGGCCTGTCTCTCGGCATTCTGATCGGTTCTTTTATCGCTTTTGCAATCAATCATATTGTTCATAACAATGTTTTGCCGTGGCCTGAAAATGTAACCGATTTTTGGGGCTGGAGAGTTGCGTTCGTCATTGGCGGAATTTTCGGGTTGATTGCTGTCTGGCTCAGGCGCTTTCTGGAAGAAACGCCGATTTTTAAAGAGTTGAAAAGGAAAAAAGCTCTATCCAAAGAAATTCCTTTGAAAGTGGTTTTGACAAAATATCTGGGAAGCGTTGTCGTTGCTGTTCTTTTAACATGGACATTATCCGCAACAATTATGATCAGTACCTTGCTCACACCGAACTATATGAAAGCTGCACCTTATAATTATTCGGGTGATGTCACTCTTGCTGCCAATTCGATTACCAGTTTTTTCCTTATTCTTGGAACGCCGGTTGCAGGATTTCTGTGTGACCGCTTCGGTAGCGGCAAGTTTTTTACGTTTTCCGGAATTGTTTTCGCGCTCGTCTCCTACATTTTTTATCATTGTGCCGGCTATTCAACGGCTTTGCTCTTTGTGCTTTCGGCCTTTCTCGGTTTTTTTGCCGGCTATGTCGGTTCGGTCGCTTATGTGATTGTACGTAGTTTTCCTGCAACAGTAAGGTTTTCCGGTTTGTCTTTTTCTTATAATATTGCCTATGCAGTTTTCGGTGGCTTGACGCCATGGGCAATCAATTTGATGCAACCGGTTTTTCCCATGTTCCATATGTGGTATCTGATTATCATTTCCCTTCTTGCAAGCCTTGTCGGGCTTTACCTTATTTTTTACGGAGAAAAGAAACAAATGCCGATAGGGATTGAAGAGCTCGAAACAAAGGATTTGTAATTGCCCTGATTGGAATATATGTCGAGTTCAAAAGCTTTTTCTGCTCAGGGTAATTTTTATGAAAAGCCTTGTGCTCGTTAAAAAAGTCTTGCTCATCAAACGTTTGAATGGCAATTTCGCTGTTCACTGACTTTCGAAGGAATAGAGAATGATTTATGCTTTGCTATCTGTGATAGATATGATCTTTAGTGTCTATATTTTCATTCTCATTGCGGGGGCTGTTTTTTCCTGGCTCTATGCGTTCAACATCGTTAATCCGCACAATCCGCTTATTGCCGCAATAGGCAATTTTCTTTATCGTTCAACCGAACCGGTACTCGCGCCGATCCGGCGTATTCTGCCAAACTTGGGATCAATCGATATTTCGCCAATTGTCGTATTCCTGATTATCTATTTTATTCGCATCTTTATGTGGCGCGCCTATGCCGGACTCTTTTTCTAAATCCGGATGGCATATGCGGGATTAAAAAAATAGCTAAAGAAGATGGTGAGGAATGTGGCTGGTATTCCTCATTTAGGTAATCGTTTCTGCTGCCTTTAGTGAACTTTTTTGTTCCGGCTTAAAAATACTGCCCCTAAACACAAAATATTG
>CAMLLT010000164.1 GCA_946480935.1 uncultured Bartonella sp.
TCATGGGCTTTGCCACCATGCCCCCGCACCGCAATGATAAAGGGAAAGGAAAATTTTGCCCGATAGGCTTCATTCAATTTCTGAAATTGATCGAATTCATCTTCGCTCAAACGATCAAGCCCTGCCCCTTTTTGTTCTTTTTCCGATTGCGCCGTCAATTTCGATGAACGGGCAAGCTTACCCGCAAGATCAGGGTGAGCCAAAATCAACCTGTCTTTCAACTCTTCCGGAGCTTGTCTGACCGCTTCAACCATGGCCTCATAAAGCGCATCGAGATTTTCAAACGGGCGTTTTCCTGCAACACTTTCCCCCACCCAAGGGGAATGCTCGAAAATACCGCTTAAACAATCAATAAAAGCGGGGGCTGGAAGAGTGTTCAATTGTTCAATTTTCACGGGGTCTTTTTTCCTTAATTTGTTTGCCGGTATTTATGTGTTCTCAATTTTGATATTTTGCTTCATTCCGTTCTTTAAAACGAAAGTTCGCGAAGTCTTTCCGTCATTTATCAAAATCCGGCAACCGGCTTATTTGCCAAGCTTCTTCTTGATAAAAATATTCTTCAAGATTGTTTTCGACACCACCGCGATCAACCACATAGAAATCGCTCGTCTTGAAAAGTGCCAGAAGCGGAAAATGCCAGACATTTTTATGATAATTAACGCCGACACCTGAAGGGCAATAAAAGGCTTGCGGGGCGGAAGGTTTGCCCCCTTCATCCTTTGCCACAACAACGAGAAACGGATTTTCGCCCGCTGGCAGAAATGCCTGCGAACCATAAGGGTGGCGCTCCATCATATCAATCTGAACAGGAAAGCCGATCGGGAGAGACCGGAAGACATTGATGAGAACGCGCGGTTTTTCCCCCTCCGCTTCAACCTTTGCAAGATCATGAAAGCGGGTTGCCCGCCCCTGATTGATCGGGATCATAACCGGATTTTTTTGGTAAGCCGAGCCTGTTTTATTTTCTTTGTCCATTTGGTCGGGCGAAATTGTTTCTTCCCTCACATCGATCACATCGCCAAAAGGAGAAAATTCAGCTTTTCCGATTTTTAAAACGGCAAGCTCGTGCAATTGTTTTTTATGATTTTCCTGCTCGACCATTGTTTTCTGTCCTCCGGTTTTTCTTTATTCAGTTTCAGGCTTATTTGGCCGGATGCACTTTTTGCCAATGGCGGGCAATATCTATGCGCCGTGCAATATAAACCGACTTTTTGGCTGCCACATAATCAAGAAATTTTTCAAGTGCCTTTGCCCGCCCCGGATGGCCAACCAAGCGACAATGCAAACCGATAGAAAGCATTTTCGGTGCGCCTTTTTCACCCTCTTCATAAAGAACATCGAAACTGTCTTTCAGATAGTTGAAAAATTGTTCGCCACTGTTGAAACCTTGCGCGGTTGCAAAGCGCATGTCATTGACATCCAATGTATAAGGAATCATGAGAAACGGCTTATCAATGCCTTCTACCCAATAGGGAAGTTCATCGGCATAACTATCTGACGAATAGATAAAACCGCCCTCTTCCATCGTTAGCCGCAAAGTGTTGATCGACGGTTTTCCCTGATAAATTCCATATGGGCGCTCACCCGTTAGTTGTTTCTGGATGCGTACGGCTTCGCGAATGTGAAAACGCTCTTCCTCTTCATCAACATCCTTATATTCAAGCCAACGAAAGCCATGGGTGGCAATTTCCCAATCGGCCTCGACCATGGCTTTCGCAACAGCCGGATTGAGCTCCAAAGCCTTGGCCACGGCAAAAACCGTAAGCTTCATATTTCTTTCGGTAAAAAGCCGGTAGAGCCGCCAAAAGCCGACACGCGCACCATATTCATACAAGGATTCAATATTGAGATTGCGCTGCCCTTCCCAAGGAACTGCGCCGACAATTTCGGATAATAAATGCTCGGAGGCTTTGTCACCATGAAGAATATTGCTTTCTCCGCCTTCTTCATAATTGATGACAAATTGTACCGCAATTTTTGCCCCGTCCGGCCATTCGGGGTCTGGCGGGTTCGGCCCATAACCGTAAAATTGGCGGGCACGATAATCTTTCTTGGATTTCATGGTTCTTCTTCCCTAAAGAACAAAATTGAAAACAATATCCGGAAAACACTTCGATATAAAACCGCATAGAATTTCCGCATCTCAACAGTTGCTGAAAATATGAAAAGCAAAAGCCATGCCACTTCACTTTCGGGGCATAATCGCGCCGACATTTCAGGAAAAACTTATGTGCGTGTTTTTCCTTTCCGGCAGTGCTTTTTATCTGTCCGCTTTCATCCTTTCCGGCAGTGCTATTTATGGGAACTTAATGCTCTTCCAGTGTTTCACTTGGTTGTCGGAGCTTCTCTTAATCACAGCGCACCGCACTGCACTGATCGTTTCCGTTGCTTTATCCCCCCAAACAAAATCAATAATATTGAACAAGCAATGAACTATCAAAAAAATAAAAAACAAAACAGAAAACAGGCAAAATAAAAACATATTTATACGTGCTCACCAACGCGTTATGCTTGAAATAACAGCAAATTATATTTGATTTTGCCTAAATTTTAATCTTGACAATTTTTTGCCTTATATTTAGCCTCTCAACCACCGGCATAAAGCGTATTGCGGGTCGATCGGGTCGATCCGGACAGAAAGTGTCATCCCCGTTTTAAACCGGCAGCCAAGGTTCTTTTAAAAGCCGGAGCTTGTTCCTTGGACTGTCTTTAATGGGGAATAGACATGCCAGAAAATAGCGAAATAAATCTTGCCAAGCTTGAGCGGCAGGCAAAATATGATCTTGAATGTTTGAACTATCCTGCTCGCCAATGGGTAAAGCCGAAGACTTATCACGGCAATCCGGTGAAGGATGTTGTGATTATTGGCGGCGGACAAAGCGGTTTGACATTGGCACTACAATTGCGGCGGGAAAGCGTTACCAACATTGCCATTCTGGATAAAAATGAAGCCGGTTTTGAAGGGCCGTGGCGCAATTATGCCCGTATGCACACATTGCGCACGCCGAAATATGTGACGGGGCCTGATCTCGACATTGGCAGTTTGACTGTGCGTGCCTGGTGGGAAGCGCGTTTCGGACACAAATCCTGGGAAGAGCTTTATAAAATCCCCACCAATCTTTGGGCAGAATATCTCGACTGGTTGAAAAAAGTCACCCATATAGAGGTGACAAACCGGACAGTTGTAACCGATATAGAGCCGTTGCAAGATGATGTTTTCGCGCTTCATATCGAACGAAACGGCAAAGCCGATATAATCTATACACGCCTTGTGGTTTTAGCGACCGGCATCGAGGGAAGTGGCCAATGGGTTGTGCCGGACATGTTCAAGGATCATCTTGACAAGAAAGTTTATGCCCACACGGCCGAAGCAATTAATTTTGACAAACTTGTCGGCAAGCGTGTTGCGGTTGTGGGTGGTGGTTCGTCTTCTTTCGACAATAGTGCCACAGCCTTGGAATTTGGTGCAAAATCGGTAACGCATTTTGTCAGACGTTCCATTTTGCCGACAGTCAACCCTTATCGTTTTATGGAATATAGCGGGTTTTTGCGCCATTTTGCCGATCTTGATGACGACAAGAAATGGCGTTTCATGAAATATCTCTTCGATGTCAACCAGCCGCCGACACAGGATTCCTATTTGCGGTGCACAAAATTCGACAATTATGAATTGAAACTTGCAAGCCCCATTAAAAGCTGCCGTATGGAGGGTGAAAAGCTTGTCCTTGTCACGCCGCACGAAAGTGATGAATTCGATTTTCTGATTGTCGGCACCGGCTTGATTATCGACCTTAAAACGCGGCCGGAAATTGCCCGTTTTGCCGATAAGATCGAAACCTGGGGCGACCATTTTACGCCACCTGCGGGCGAAGAACATGCGGTGATTGCAAGTTGTCCTTATCTTGGGAAAAACTTCCAGTTTCAGGAAAAGGTGAAAGGGGATGCGCCATATCTTAATCGGATTTTCAGCTACACTTTTGCCGGTATGCCAAGCCTTGCCGCATCGGCGGGAATTTCGGCTTTGAAATTCGGCGTGAGAAGACTTGCCTATGGGGTGAGCAGTGAATTGTTCTGCGAAGATGCCGATTATCACTATGATCTTTTGAGAGCATTTGACGAGAAGGAACTGACAGCACCCCAACCGGTTGCCATGGGGAAAGCAGGTTAAAAGCCATTCGGGTGAACGGTTAATTGGCAATTGTCAAAACCGGCTTTGTCCGACAAGCAGGATTTTTCATATTCCTTTCAATGTTATCGAGAATCGCGCCCTTTGTGGCGCGATTTTTATTGTTTGTCTGTTTAATTTTTACACCATGAATTTCTTCTTGCCCCCGCTGGAAAGTCGAAAGCAGTATTAAGAGAATTTAGAGCAACCCGCGCTCATTTTAAGAACGCTTAATAAAAGCGCAGAGACTGCACCGGAGCCGGTCAATAGTGTTTTTTTGAAACCATTGATATTATTTAATATTTTTATTTTTTGCTTATTTTTTCTTAAAAAATGCATAAAATTTAATCAATAAATAAAAACGCCTAATTTTTAGGTTTTTTCTCTTGTTTTCACTTGTTGTTCGTGTAAATCTTGGGGTGTCGGAAATAAAACCGGTTTTCTTTTTTGAAGAAGACAAAGTTAGAGCTTCAAAGAGAAAGACTAGGTTTTCCGACAAATACAGGATGACACTATAGGTTAAAAAATACGCTTGGTTTCATAAGTTGAATGTCGATACGCCGCCTTACTTGTGCTGATTATCCGGTTTTCAAAAAAATTAAACGGATAATACCCGACAGCACAAATGGCAAAACCGGAATTTGTTCATAATACCCGTTCGGTTTTTCGGGGTTTTCAAAAAACCGGAATGCTTTTTAAGCGGGAGAGGAAAAGTTCATGCAAGCGAAATGTCGAAACAACAGCGACAATGCTTTTTATTCCATTCCTCGCAACGGTTCTTCAAGGAACCTCACTTCTTGCCTTAAAGGCCAAAAGAAAATTGCAACTTCAAAAACACTGCGCCTCGAAAAAGCGGATATAAAAAGCTTTATCCGGAAGAGGTTCAAACAAGGTTTTTCAACTTTTAAACAAGCTTTTCCGATTGCGACTTTTTCGGCCGCCAAAGTTGCTTTTAAACGTCTTTTTAAAACAAGGCTTCTGTCAGCCGGTTTTCTTTCATCAAGTTTTCTTTCGGCTAATCTTCTTTGTGGGAGTTTGGCGCTTCTATTATGTCCGCAAACGCTTGAGGCAAAAGAGGTTCAAAAAGCCCCTGACAAAGTGCGTTTTCAACTCGACTGGTTACCCGGTGGCGATAAAACCG
>CAMLLT010000165.1 GCA_946480935.1 uncultured Bartonella sp.
ACAGCATTGAATCGGTCAATACCGATAATCTCAAAGTAGAGAATGGCCAAAAATCCACAAGCAATCAAACGACACAAGCGGGTACTTCGCAAACATCTTCAGCCCCTGCTGCCACACAATCGTCAAGTTCACAATCGGCAGAACCGCATTTTTATGAAGTGAAAAAGGGTGACACTTTGTGGAAGATTGCTGAAGAAGTTTATGGCAAAGGTCATGGCGACAAAAACAAGATTATTTTTGAAGCAAACAAGCCTATGTTGAAATCGCCTGAAAAAATCTTCCCCGGCCAAAAGCTGCGCATCCCCGACCTTAATCAGGCCTGATTATTTTATTACGCTACATACCCCGCGCATCCCGAAAAGTGTGAAACGGTTTTCGGATAAGATGCGCGGGTAACCAAAACGCATCCCGAAAAGTGTGAAGCGGTTTTCGGATAAGATGCGCGGGCACTCAAAACGCATCCCGAAAAGTGTGAAACGGTTTTCGGACAAGATGCGTGGGCACTCAAAACCCATCCCGAAAAGTGTAAAACGGTTTTCGGATAAGTTGGGCGGGCGCTCAAAAACTCATCCCGAAAAGTGTGAAGCGGTTTTAGGGAAAAGGGAAGTGGGTAGTCTTCCCTTGCCCAACAAATATGTAAATCTTGTCACACAGGATGGCGGGAGGCTCCCTTTCAGCAGGTGTGTTTTTCAGCCTTTATATCAATTTTACTATCCTTTGTTTGCTTTCCAAAAAACCTTATAGGCAATTTGTCCCCTTCATACGGCATTTTTGAAGGGACTATATCGTCTTGAAGATCAGGCAAGACTAATGTTGCTCGGCATCTTGAAGAGCTGTCAGAGTCTGTTTATTTTCAAAGGATGGATTTTTACGGCTTTGATTATTTTCCGAACTATTTCAATCGCACCGATCAGGAAAATCTGGTTGATGAGGTGAGGGAAATCGTCCGGCAAGCGCCGTTATTTGTTCCCAGAATGCCAAAAACCGGAAAGCCGATGAGTGTCAGGCAAACCAATTGCGGAAAACTCGGCTGGGTTACCGACAAAGATCGCGGCTATCGCTATCAGGAAACACATCCTCAAACGCAAAAACCATGGCCGGAAATTCCCCGACAACTCCTAGAGTTATGGCAAAAATTATCGGGATTTTCCGCTCCGCCGGAAGCCTGCCTCATCAACTTTTATTCGCCGGACGCACGCATGGGAATGCATCAGGATAAGGATGAAGGTGAACTTGCCGCACCTGTTATCTCGATTTCTTTGGGCGATACGTGTCTCTTTCGTGTAGGAACGCCAGTCAAAGGCGGAAAAACCCATTCCTTACGCTTGAATAGCGGTGATGTTATTATATTCGGCGGTAATATGCGTCTTGCGTTTCATGGTGTTGACCGGATTTATCCGGAAACTTCTATACTTTTGAAAGTTCCCGGCCGTATCAATCTGACTTTGCGACGTATTACACCTGTCGGGTAAAATGGAAATCTCGTCATTGACGCTTACTCCATGAAAGCAGCCGCCCGACTATAATGGAAGCGTTTCACGTGAAAACTTCTCTTGGTAATGTCTTTAAATTGGTGATTACTTTTAAAAACTTGAATAAAAATCTCGATCAACAGAAATGCGTGACAAAATTCCGCCACGCATTTTATTTTTTCGTGAAAATTTTAATTCTAAAAGCAGTTTTTAATGCTGATGTTCTTCATGATTGGCATGCATTGAATCGGGTGCTTGTGCACCAATGCCCGAAACAGTAAAGACCACATCGACAGGACCGGCTTTTTCAAAAACCATTTTTGCCTTGAACTCGTCACCTTTGTTCAAGGTTTTGTCGAGATCCATAAACATGACGTGGAAGCTACCCGGTTTGAATTCGACTGTTCCACCGGCCGGAATGACCACGCCATCTGCCTGATGGCGCATTTTCATGACACCATCAGCCATTTCCATTGAGTGGATTTGCGCTTTGTCGGATAATTCCGACGATAGAGACACCAGCCTATCGGCTTCTTTACCATGATTGACAATGGTGAAAAAACCACCGGCAACTTTTGCCCCGTTCGGGGTAGCACGTGCCCAGACATTGGTAATTTCGATATCACCAATTTTATACTCGTTGGCAAAAGCACTACCGAGCGACAAAGATAGAAACAAACAGGCAAAAGCTGCGAGAACAGCAAAGCTTGTTCTGATTGAAATCGAGCATTTTTGAAAAGCGTAAGACATATATAACTCCTGATATTAAAAACATAAATTGGTGTTGAAGATGCTTATGACCATTTGCCAAAGATCTTTGCTTAATCAGACGAACCGAATTAAAAATTGGCAAAAGGGTCAAACCAACTCAGGAAATTATATTGGGCGGAGAACGCGCATCATAAACAAATGATGGCCGCTCGCAGGGTAGCAACAAAACCCGAATGACAGCCATCGCTTCGCTTGAACACTTGGATGTTTCAAGAACAACATTAACCGGTCCGGAGATTTGAAGTGCTGCAGAAAGGATACACCCACCAATGCAACAAGCAGGGACAGGGAAATGACCTTGAGCTGAACGATCTTTTCTGGCGGGGGACGCGCAAATAATGCCGCCGTAAGCATCGCGAACAGCGTATTCACCAAGCACACCGGCTTTTGCCATGACAAGTGATTGAATTGTCATCACGGCAACGAGCACAAATATAAAAAATTGATGCTTTACCGACTGCATCAGCTGACCCGGTGTTCCCTCGCCATTTTCATGGTTAAGAGGTCTAGAACGCAGTAAAAGTGAGCGTTGTCAAAGACCGGGTGATACCGGGTATATCAAGAATATTGTCATTGATGAATTTACCGATATCCTTGCCTTCTTCGATGTAGATTTTTGCCAGAAGCTCGAATTCACCGCTTGTGGAATAGAGTTCCGAAACAATCTCGCGCTCATAAAGTATGTCGGCAACATCGTAAGCTGTACCCGGCGCACACTGCAACTGGATAAATATTGGCTTCATGTTCATTCTCCTTTAGCCAAACAAACACATGAAATCGAGAAGAAATCAACATAGTTTCTTCATTCAGGAGATGAAAACATGTTCATCAAGTGTCTCCTGCTGTAAAATGCATTTGTGTGCGCTTCAATTTGCGAAAGCATAATTTATTAAACGATTTCGTCCGGCTTTTATCGAGTTAGACGGAAACGAAAATAAATATTTTTACCTTTATAAGTTAACACAAATTCGAATATTCAATTTAAAGTTTAAATTTTAAATTTAATAATGAAATCAGATCCAATAAATTAAAAAATTACAACGAAACATATTTTATATAAATATTATTATGTTAACTGATTTTGAATTCCCTACTCATAATTTATATTGGATCTTAATCTTTAAAATCAATTGCACCTATTCCTACAATCGTTTATTCTTCGGTTTTCCAATGCCGGATAGGGAATTGCCATGATACCACCCATTCCTGTGCAACTTTATGTCACGGTAGCGGCCGCTACAGAGCTGACCAACCGTCGTGCAAAAAATCTTGATGGTGATTCAAGTTCCGACAATCTTGCAGAAACATTCAATGCCGTAACACCGAGCACCTCTTCACAGGCCGAAAATGGCGCACGTCAAGTTGCCAATCGCTTCAAACCTCTGGATAACCAGAAAAGTACTGAAGAGATCGAGGATGAAGAGGAAAAGCTTCTCTATGTTCTTTCCGAAAAATTCGGCCTTGAAAAACCGCATGGTTTGCCAATTCAGGAAGCCGCAGCCTATTTGAAAGAAATTCTCTATTCTCCCCGAAATACTTATGATCTTCGAGCCGTTGAAAAAGACCTCGGATTTGACCTTATCGGTATTTCATTGAAAGATTTTCTTGATGCTATGATTGATAGCGACAGCGATGCGGCCGCACGTGTAAGCATTGCTCTGAAAGCTTTTCTGGATTCGCAAGAAAAAGAGTTCAAGCAAACGCATTTGACTGAGGACCTCACCGCCAATCCGGAAGACGATCAGGATCCAGGAATATATTCACCATTCAGGAAATGATATTTGGTAATCGACTAAAATAAATAAATCGAAAAGCCGATTTCGAGAGTTCGGATTTAAATTAGGTCAATATTAGCCGGAATGAATTTCAGCAAATTCTAGTGATTCAGTACCCTTTTGGCTCGACTATATTTCTTCAAGCTTTTCTGAAACGGATTCTGGCTGAACGTTCAATTGCCGCAACAGTCAAATCCTCAAGCTCGAACTGCTCACGTAAAATTTGCAAAAACATCAATTCTTCCTGCCTGACATCAAGATCGCTTGCCGCAACTTCGACGGAGAGAGCATAAGCAGTATCCCGCAGCTTTGGAGAAAGTGCCTTGCCGGTCACTTCAAGTATTTGTTCAATTCCATCTTCAAGAGCGAGATAAGAACAACATTTTGCAGCCAATTGATCAAGACGCTTCCGGTCGAACCCTTTAAAAACAGGCAAACGCGCAACAATTTCGCTAATCAATTTCAATTCATCGTCGCTCACCGCCGCATCAGCGGCAGAGGTTGTAACCATGATATATATCAATGCTTCTTGTGCTGTCAGTTTTTCCATAAGTTCCTCTCTTTTTTACTCTCTTCGTTTACGGTTTTTTCCGGTTTTTTTCTTACAATGATTGACGAAAAGCTGTTTGAGCCATAGAGCTTTCTTAAACGATTCAAATTCAGGATAAAACCCCCATGACAACAGACAATTTCGTGGCAGAAAATCTTAATCAGGATGTCATTGATGCGGCAGCCGAATCCAGAGCATGGCCTTTCGAAGAAGCGCGCAAGATTGTCAAACGTTACGAAAAAAAGGGCTACCCTGATACAGTGATGTTCGAGACGGGCTACGGGCCGTCCGGTTTGCCGCATATCGGCACTTTTGGTGAAGTTGCGCGCACGACAATGGTACGTCATGCTTTTCATGTGTTGACGGAAAACAAAGTCAAAACCAAATTGTTATGTTTTTCCGACGATATGGACGGATTGCGCAAAGTACCGGAAAATGTCCCTAATCGTGCATTGATGGAGACTTATCTTGGTAAACCCTTAACGCGAGTACCTGACCCGTTTACGAAAGATTATCCCTCTTTCGGTGCCGCCAATAATGCGCGGCTTCGCGCTTTTCTTGACCGTTTCGGCTTCAATTACGAATTTGCCAGCGCGACCGATTATTATACTTCGGGACGTTTCGATGAAACGCTCCTTAAAATGCTTGCCAATTACGATAAGATCATGGCTGTCATTGTTCCCACATTGGGTGAAGAGCGGCG
>CAMLLT010000166.1 GCA_946480935.1 uncultured Bartonella sp.
TCCAACATGCAACGTCAGGCTGTGCCTCTGGTTCGCGCCGAAGCACCGTTTGTCGGAACCGGTATGGAACCGATCGTTGCTCGTGACTCCGGTGCTGCAATTGCAGCCAAACGGGGTGGCATTGTCGATCAGGTTGACGCAACGCGTATTGTTATTCGTGCAACACAGGATCTCGACCCGACCAAATCGGGTGTGGATATTTATCGTTTGCACAAATTCCAGCGCTCCAACCAGTCGACCTGTATCAACCAGCGTCCTTTGGTTCGTGTTGGCGACCATATCGAAAAGGGCGATATCATTGCTGATGGTCCGTCGACCGATCTTGGTGATTTGGCTCTTGGTCGTAACGTTCTCGTCGCGTTTATGCCATGGAACGGCTATAACTACGAAGATGCTGTTCTGTTGTCCGAACGGATGGTTGCAGAAGATGTATTCACCTCGATCCACATCGAGGAATATGAAGTCTCTGCCCGTGATACGAAACTTGGACCGGAAGAGATCACACGTGATATTCCGAATGTTTCGGAAGAAGCACTGAAGAACCTCGATGAAGCCGGCATTGTTTATATCGGTGCCGAAGTTCAACCTGGTGATATTCTCGTTGGCAAGATCACACCGAAGGGTGAAAGCCCGATGACACCGGAAGAGAAGCTCTTGCGAGCCATCTTCGGTGAAAAGGCTTCCGATGTTCGTGATACGTCAATGCGTATGCCTCCGGGGGCATTCGGTACAGTCGTTGAAGTTCGCGTTTTCAATCGCCACGGCGTTGAAAAGGACGAACGTGCAATGGCTATCGAACGTGAAGAAATCGAGCGTTTGGCGAAAGACCGTGATGACGAACAGTCCATTCTGGACCGCAGCGTTTATGCACGCCTTGTCGATATGCTGAATGGAAAAACGGCTATTGAAGGGCCTAAGGGCTTCAAGAAAGGCACAAGCCTTACTGAAGCTGTCATGAAAGAATTTCCGCGTTCACAGTGGTGGCAATTCGCCGTTGAGGATGAAAAGCTTCAGGGTGAAATCGAAGCATTGCGCAAGCAATACGACGAATCCAAGGATGCTCTCCAGCGTCGCTTCATGGACAAGGTTGAAAAAGTCCAGCGTGGTGACGAAATGCCTCCGGGCGTCATGAAGATGGTCAAGGTTTTTGTTGCTGTTAAGCGCAAAATCCAGCCGGGTGACAAAATGGCCGGTCGCCATGGTAACAAAGGTGTTGTTTCGCGCATTCTGCCGATTGAAGACATGCCATTCCTTGCAGATGGTACACACGCTGATATCGTGTTGAACCCTCTGGGCGTTCCGAGCCGAATGAATGTCGGGCAAATTCTTGAAACCCACCTTGGTTGGGCTTGTGCCGGTATTGGCAAGCAGATAGGCGATTTGTTGGAAGCTTATCGTAAAGGCGGAGATATCAAGCCGTTACGTCAACGTATCGAGGATATTATTCCTGATAATGATCGTAACGAGCCGATCCGTGAATACGATGACCCGAGCATTGTTCGTCTTGCTGACCAAATGAGCTATGGTGTGTCGATTTCGACACCGGTCTTCGATGGTGCACATGATGCCGATATCAACAATATGTTGAAAGAGGCAGGACTTGCAACCTCAGGACAGGTTCAGCTGTTTGACGGCCGTACCGGTGAACCTTTTGATCGTCAGGTGACAGTGGGCTATATTTATATGCTTAAACTGCACCATCTGGTCGATGACAAGATTCACGCCCGTTCGATCGGACCTTACTCGCTTGTTACCCAGCAGCCGTTGGGTGGTAAAGCACAGTTCGGCGGTCAACGTTTCGGCGAGATGGAGGTCTGGGCACTTGAAGCTTATGGTGCCGCTTACACCTTGCAGGAAATGCTGACAGTGAAGTCGGACGATGTGGCCGGACGTACCAAAGTTTACGAAGCTATTGTTCGTGGCGATGATACGTTTGAAGCGGGTATACCGGAAAGCTTCAATGTTCTGGTTAAGGAAATGCGGTCTCTCGGGCTCAATGTCGAGCTTGATGATACGCGTGAATTATTGGCTCAGCAGCAAAACTTGCCGGATGCAGCCGAGTAATCGGAAAGGTGCGCCCAAGAGGGCGCACCTCCATTGGCTTTTGTTAAGTCGAACAAATAGATTTCTATTGAGATAGGTTTTTGTCTATCAGTTTACAAAAACAACTATCGCAACGGGTTTTTAGTAAAACCCCTGAAGGAGAACGGCATGAACCAAGAGGTCATGAATCTTTTCAATCCTCAGGCGCCTACACAGACGTTTGATTCCATCAGGATATCAATCGCCAGCCCTGAGAAGATTCTGTCCTGGTCTTACGGCGAAATCAAAAAGCCCGAGACCATTAACTACCGTACGTTCAAGCCAGAACGTGACGGGCTTTTCTGCGCACGTATTTTCGGGCCGATCAAGGACTATGAATGTCTGTGCGGCAAATACAAGCGCATGAAATATAAAGGCATTATCTGCGAAAAATGCGGCGTTGAAGTAACTCTTTCACGTGTTCGTCGTGAGCGCATGGGGCATATCGAACTTGCTGCTCCAGTCGCACATATATGGTTTTTGAAATCACTCCCGAGCCGCATCGGTACGCTTCTTGATATGACCCTCAAGGATATCGAGCGCGTTCTTTATTTTGAAAACTACATTGTAACCGAGCCGGGCTTGACTTCGCTCAAGATGCATCAGCTTCTTTCCGAAGAAGAATATATGATGGCGGTTGACGAATTCGGTCCCGACCAGTTTACGGCTTTGATCGGTGCGGAAGCGATCTACGAGCTTTTGGCTGCAATGGATTTGCAGAAAATTGCTGCAGATTTGCGCACCGAATTGGCAGAAACGACATCGGACCTCAAAATCAAGAAATTGATGAAGCGTCTGAAGATCGTTGAAAACTTCATTGAATCGGGAAATCGTCCGGAATGGATGATTATGAAAGTCATTCCGGTTATTCCGCCGGATTTGCGCCCGTTGGTTCCGTTGGATGGTGGCCGTTTTGCGACATCCGATCTTAATGACCTCTATCGTCGTGTGATTAACCGTAACAACCGTTTGAAACGTCTGATAGAGCTTCGTGCTCCCGGCATTATCGTACGCAATGAAAAGCGTATGTTGCAAGAAGCTGTTGATGCTCTGTTCGATAATGGTCGTCGTGGTCGTGTCATTACCGGTGCCAATAAGCGTCCGTTGAAATCGCTTTCGGATATGTTGAAAGGCAAGCAGGGGCGTTTCCGTCAAAACCTGCTCGGTAAACGCGTCGACTATTCCGGTCGTTCTGTTATCGTGACCGGACCGGAACTGAAGTTGCATCAATGCGGCTTGCCAAAGAAAATGGCTTTGGAACTATTCAAGCCGTTTATTTACGCACGCCTCGATGCAAAAGGTTTTTCTTCAACCGTAAAGCAAGCCAAGAAGCTCGTTGAAAAAGAACGTCCGGAAGTTTGGGATATTCTCGAAGAGGTTATCCGTGAACACCCCGTTCTTTTGAACCGCGCTCCGACGTTGCACCGTTTGGGAATTCAGGCGTTTGAACCGACTTTGATCGAAGGTAAGGCAATCCAGCTTCATCCGCTGGTATGTACAGCTTTCAACGCCGATTTTGATGGCGACCAAATGGCTGTCCACGTACCGCTGTCGCTCGAAGCCCAGCTTGAAGCCCGCGTCCTGATGATGTCGACAAACAATATTCTGCACCCTGCCAACGGTGCGCCGATTATTGTTCCCTCGCAAGACATGGTGCTTGGCCTTTATTACCTGTCAATTGTTTGCGAACATGAGCCGGGTGAGGGCATGGCTTTCGGTGATATGGGTGAATTGCAGCACGCTTTGGATAGCAAAGTTGTGACGCTCCACACCAAGATCAAAGGGCGTGTCAAGAGTATTGATGCAGAGGGTAATGTTGTTTCGAAGATTTACGATACCACACCGGGTCGTCTGATCATCGGTGAAACACTGCCTAAAAGCCCGAACATCAAGTTCGACATTGTCAATCAGGAAATGACCAAAAAGAACATCTCCAAGATGATTGACCATGTTTATCGTCACTGCGGACAAAAAGAAACGGTCATGTTCTGCGACCGCATCATGTCTCTAGGCTTTGCCAATGCTTGCCGTGCCGGCATTTCGTTCGGTAAGGACGATATGGTTATACCGGAAAGCAAGGCAAGACTGGTTCAGGAAACCGAGGCTTTGGCCAAGGAATATGAACAGCAATATAATGACGGTCTCATTACGCAGGGTGAGAAGTATAACAAGGTTGTCGACGCTTGGGGTAAATGTACCGATCGCGTTGCCGACGAGATGATGAAACGTATTCAGGCGGTTGAATTTGATCCCGTAACAGGGCGTCAAAAGCCGATGAATTCGATTTACATGATGTCTCACTCCGGTGCCCGTGGGTCGCCGAACCAGATGAAACAGCTGGGCGGTATGCGTGGCTTGATGGCTAAACCTTCGGGCGAAATCATCGAAACACCGATTATCTCCAACTTCAAGGAAGGCTTGACTGTGAACGAGTACTTCAACTCGACACACGGTGCCCGTAAGGGACTTGCCGATACAGCCTTGAAGACAGCTAACTCCGGTTACTTGACACGTCGCCTTGTTGACGTTGCGCAAGATGCTATCATTTCCGAGGTCGATTGCGGAACGGATAAGGGTCTGACAATGCAGGCAATCGTTGATGCCGGTCAGGTTGTTGCCTCCCTCGGCCAACGTATCCTTGGTCGTACCGCACTTCACGATATTATCCATCCGACAACGGGTGAAGTCATCGTTGAAGGCGGCCGCATGATCGAGGAAGCAGATGTTGCCAAGATCGAAGCTGCCGGTATCCAGTCTGTCCAGATCCGTTCGGCTCTGACTTGTGAAACCCGCATCGGTGTTTGTGCCAAGTGCTATGGTCGCGATCTCGCACGTGGTACACCTGTCAATCAGGGTGAAGCAGTCGGTGTTATCGCTGCGCAGTCTATCGGTGAGCCAGGTACACAATTGACCATGCGTACATTCCACTTGGGTGGTACCGCACAGGTTGTTGATACCTCTTATCTGGAAGCATCCTATGAAGGTAAGGTTGAATTGCGTAACCGTAAGGTTGTTCGCAATTCTGAAGGACATCTGGTCGTTATGGGCCGTAATATGGCTATCCTTATCAAGGATGAAAACGGTAAGGAACGTGCTTCCCACCGCATTACCTATGGTGCTCGCATCTTCGTTGACGATGGTGACATCGTTAAACGCGGGCAACGTATTGCCGAGTGGGATCC
>CAMLLT010000167.1 GCA_946480935.1 uncultured Bartonella sp.
GGCATGGAAGATGTCGAACGCTTTATGAAGCATTATTTTCTTGTTGCCAAACAGGTTGGTGATTTGACCCGAATTGTTTCAGCCGCTTTGGAAGAAGAATATGCAAAACCGGTTCCCGGACTAAATCGGGTATTTTTGACGTTTTCACGCCGTAAAAAGAAAATTGCCGATTATCCGGGTTTTGTCATTGATACAAAACGTATCAATATCGATGATGATGATGTTTTTGTCCGCGATCCGGTCAATCTTATCCGTCTTTTTTATCTCTCCGACATCCACGGTCTTGAATGCCATCCCCATGCTGTGCAGGAAGCGTCCCGTTCGCTCAAGCTTATCACACCGAAAGTGCGTGATGACAAAGAAGCAAATCGGCTATTTATTGCCATTCTGACCTCGCCCCGCAACCCGTCACTCATCTTGCGGCGGATGAATGAATCCGGTGTTTTGGGTAAATTTATCCCCGATTTCGGCAAGATTGTCGCGATGATGCAATTCAACATGTATCACCATTATACTGTTGACGAACATTTGTTGCGTTGTATCGCCTGCCTTAGCGAGATCGATCATGGCGAAGTTTATCAGGACCACCCGCTTGCTTCGGCAATTGTTCCAACGTTCAAAAAAGAGCGGACAATTCTTTTTGTTGCTTTATTTTTACATGACATAGCGAAAGGAAGGCCGGAAGACCATTCGATTGCAGGCGCAAAAATTGCCCGCAAACTTTGCCCGCGTTTCGGTCTGTCGCGGGGTGATACAGAGCTTGTCGCGTGGCTCATCAAAGAACATCTCACCATGAGTATGGTTGCCCAGTCACGCGATCTCAATGACCGAAAAACAATCGAAGACTTTGCCAATATTGTTCAGACAACCGACAGGCTCAAATTACTCCTCGTTTTGACTATATGTGATATCAAAGCTGTTGGTCCCGGTGTCTGGAATGGCTGGAAAGGGCAATTGTTACGCACACTTTATCACGAGACTGAAATTGTCCTGACGGGAGGTTTTTCACAAGTCCCACGGACCGATCGTATCAACGCCTCGAAAGAGCGGCTTCATAATGCACTCGAGAATTGGGACGAAGCCGAGAAACAACATTATATCGGCTTACAATATCCCAACTACTGGTTAACGGTTTCGCTGGAAGATCAGGTCCGGCAAGCCAATTTTATCCGTGATGCCGATAAACGCAACGCCCCGCTTGCGACAATGTCGGACCCGCACCGGTTTGCCGGTGTCACAGAGCTCACAATTCTTGCGCCCGATCATCCGCGGGTTCTTTCCATTGTTACCGGAGCCTGCGCCGCTGCCGGCGGCAATATTGTCGACGCCCAAATCTTTACCACAACAGATGGGCGTGCTCTCGATATCATTTTGATCACCCGCGAGTTCGAGCTTGATGATGATGAAACCAGGCGGGCAAAACGCGTCGGTAAAATGATAGAGGATGCCTTGAAGGGAACCATCCGCTTACCGGAAGTGATTGCACAACGCGCGAAACCGCGCCGCGCAGCCAAGGCCTTTGATGTCACGCCGAATGTCGAGATCAATAATACACTGTCCGACAAATTCAGTGTCATAGAAATCGAAGGCCTCGACAGACCGGGGCTACTTTTTGAAATTACAAAAACCCTATCCGATCTTTCGCTTGACATTGCCTCTGCACATATTACGACCTTCGGAGAAAAGGTTATCGACAATTTTTATGTCAATGATCTTTTCCGTCATAAAATTATCAACCCGCAAAAACAGGCTGCTATACGCCGCAAATTACTCGCTCTTATTGCTGCTGAAAAAATGGAAAATATAAAAAGAACATGAGCCTCATCAAACAATTCGCGACCGTTGCATCCGGCACGTTGATGAGTCGCCTGTTCGGTTTCGTCAGAGAAATGCTTATGGCGGCGGCTGTCGGTACGGGACCTGTGGCTGACGCATTCAACGCGGCCTTCCGTTTCCCCAATACATTCCGGCGCCTCTTTGCTGAAGGCGCATTAAATTCAGCCTTTGTGCCCCTATTTGCCAAACAGATAGAAGAAGACGGCGTCGACAGTGCACGCCGTTTTTCCGAAGAAGTCTTCGGTGTGCTGTTTTCGATATTATTGATCCTCACCATCATCATGGAGCTATCCATGCCGTTTCTGGTGCGCTATGTCATCGCACCGGGCTTTACCGATGATGCAACAAAATTTTCCGCAACCGTTCGCTTTGCGGTTATCATGTTTCCCTATCTTGCCTGCATGTCACTCGCAGCAATGATGGGCGGAATGCTCAATTCGCTGCACCGCTATTTTGCTGCGGCAATTGCACCGGTTTTTCTCAATATTATTCTTATCGGAATTCTTTTTTACGCATGGGTCTATAAGCTCGACCCCTGGCATGTCGGTATTGATCTTTCATGGGGAGTTATGGCCTCCGGTATTGTGCAACTTGTTATTGTGTGGATTGCTGTTGCCAATGCCGGTATGACAATCGGTTTTCGCCTTCCCAAATTCACCGAAAATGTTCGCCGACTCCTCTGGCTTGCACTACCGGCAGCGATTACCGGCGGCATCACACAAATTAACCTTCTCATCAATACCAATATTGCTTCCGCAGAATCAGGCGCTGTCTCGTCACTTGTTTATGCTGACCGGCTTTATCAACTTCCATTGGGCGTTGTCGGCATTGCGGTTGCCACTGTTCTTTTGCCAGAACTTTCGCGTGCACTCAGAAGCGGCAATCTGAAAGAAGCCGATAACTTGCAAAACCGGTCTGTCGAATTCACTCTGCTTTTGACCTTACCGGCTGCTGCCGCTTTTCTGGTTATGGCAGAACCAATTGTGCGCCTATTGTTCGAACGCGGGCATTTTTCTTCCCAATCAACCACAATTGTTGCAGGAATTTTAGGAATTTACGGCTTGGGTCTTCCGGCTTTTGTGTTGATAAAAGCATTCATACCGGGGTTCTTTGCCCGCGAAGACACCAAAACGCCAATGATTTTTGCCGGAATTTCGGTGGTCGTCAATATATCGCTTGCATTAACTCTGTTTCCGGTCTTATCGGCACGTGGAATAGCCATAGCCGAAATATCGGCCGGCTGGGTCAATGCCATTTTGCTGTTCATCACTCTTGTCAGAAGACGCCAATGGGGACGCGATAAAATTCTTTTAAAGCGTATTCCAAAAATATTGCTCGCGACATTGGTCATGGCAATCGCCCTCCATTATGCTGTCGGCTATCTTGACTATCCGCTATCGGCAAAGGCTCCGTTAGCTTATCGTGCAAGCGGCGTACTTGCTCTGGTATTTGGAGCCATAATAGTCTATTTCGGTTCTGCATTTCTTTTCGGTGCAACAAATATATCGTTGCTTAAAAGAGGATTGCTGCGCAAGCGGTAAAGGTTTGTATTGCTTTCAACAGAAAGCTTTGACACAAACAGTTATAATTTTTTGAAAGATCGGATTGTCTATTATGAGCACATTCAAACAACGTGTTTTTTCTGGAGTTCAAGCTACCGGAAATCTTCATCTGGGAAATTATCTCGGTGCGATCAAGCGTTGGGTCGAATTGCAAAAAGACTATGAATGTATCTATTGCGTGGTTGATATGCATGCGCTCACTGTCAACCCCGATCCGCATGATCTTATGCGTTCAACGCGCGAAGTAACAGCAGCATTTCTGGCAGCCGGAATTGACCCGAAACGCCACATTGTGTTCAACCAGTCACGTGTTCATCAACATGCAGAGCTTGCATGGATTTTCAACTGCGTTGCCCGCATTGGCTGGATGAACAGAATGACACAGTTCAAAGACAAAGCGGGGAAAGATCGCGAAAATGCGTCTCTCGGCCTCTTTGCCTATCCAAGTTTGATGGCTGCCGACATTCTGGTTTATCGCGCCACAAAAGTCCCTGTCGGGGAAGACCAGAAACAGCACATCGAATTGACACGCGACATCGCACAGAAATTCAATAATGACTATTCAGCCCGCATCGCCGAACTCGGCGTGGGTGTCGAAATGCAGGTTGGTGACGAAACAGTCAACGGCTTCTTTCCGCTCACAGAAGGTTTGATCGGCGGCTCGGCCACACGTGTCATGTCACTGCGTGACGGGACGAAAAAAATGTCGAAATCCGACCCATCCGATTTGTCGCGTATTAATCTCATCGACACGGCTGATGATATTTCCAAAAAAATCAAAAAGGCAAAAACCGATTCAGAGCCGTTGCCTGATACCGTTGACGGCCTGAAAGACCGACCGGAAGCCGATAACCTCGTAGGGATTTATGCAGCTCTTTCCGGCAGTGATAAAAAAGCCGTTATAGAAGAATTTGCCGGTAAACAGTTTTCCGAGTTCAAACCTGCACTTGCCGATTTGGCTGTCAGCAAATTGTCGCCGGTCACGGAAGAATTGCGTCGTCTCAATAACGAGCCTTCTTATATCGATCAGGTCTTAAGAGAGGGTGCGGAACGTGCAAGCGTTCTTGCCGAAGACACAATGAAGCATGTGCGCGATATTGTGGGTTTCCTTCAAGGATGAGTTTAAAAACAATGATGATGAAGGTGCTTTTTATAAAAGCACCTTCATCTTGAAGTCCGCCGTCAAAAATAGTTTGCACAAAAAGCGAATTGCACTAGATTTGGATATAGTGTCAATTTTCGATTGGAATATTGTGTGACATTTTCTTTAAAAACAGAAAATAGAAAAACAGACAATAACAAGAATACCAAGCCGGAGTTCCAAGATAAGCTTGATGGCGAGCGTTCTCGCTTTATTGCCGAAATCGATTTTTTAAAAGATCTTGTCCAGCAGGCACCGGGCTTTGTCATTGTTTTGCTCAATCGGGATCATCGTTTTTATCTCGTCAATAATGCTTTTGTGGAACTTGTCGGAACACGGGAATTGATCGGCCACACTGTCGCAGAAGCCATGCCAGAAATCCCCAGACAAGGGTTTATTGCTCTTCTTGATCAGGTTTGGGAAACAAAAGAGCCGTTCCGGGGTGCAAGTGTCCCGCTTTTAATCGAACGACCGGGCGATGCAGAGCCGGTTTTGCATTATGTCGATTTCATTCATCAACCGATCAAGAATAGCGATGGCGAAGTTGTCGGTATCTATGTTCAGGGCATTGATATTACAGAACGCATCAATTTCGAAAACCAGCTACATATCCTTGCAGGCGAATCGGCCCACCGCGTTAAAAATATTTTGGCCATGGTCAATGCGGTGGTTGCACAAACACTCAAAAGCAGCTCCGATCT
>CAMLLT010000168.1 GCA_946480935.1 uncultured Bartonella sp.
GTTGGAGATTTCAGCTATTTCGAGCGCAATGGTGAAGCAATATATACCGATGTCGGCCGTTTTTGTTCTATTGCTTCGAATGTCCGGCTCAATGCCCTTGAACATCCGATGGAAAGGGTAAGCATGCATAAAATGACTTACCGGCCGAATGAATATTTTCGTTTCATGACACTTGATAGCGCTTTTCGCGAAAGGCGGCATAATAAACGCGTGACATTGGGCCATGATGTCTGGATCGGCCATGGGGCGGTGGTGATGCCGGGAATTACCATTGGTCATGGTGCGGTGATTGGTGCCAATGCTGTTGTAACCAAAGATGTCATTCCTTACGAGATCGTCGGCGGTGTTCCGGCAAAGCGAATAAGAATGCGATTTCCCGACTACATCATTCAGGCACTTCTCGACCTTAGCTGGTGGAATTGGCCGCTGAACACACTTTATGAAGCAATACCCGATATGCAACAACTATCGGCTGAAGAATTTATCGCAAAGTGGAAAAAACTTGTTTGAAAGTAAAAAATCGACAAAGGCACGTGATTGACAGAAATTCAATTTCCATTTCTCGTTGTTTCTTTTGAAAGATGACCTTGTCCTTCAATTTTGAAGGGAAATCGGGAATGTGGTTCTGAACATATTGGTGAAAATTATCGTGAAAATATGATAAAAGGCGTGTGTGAAACATTGTTCTGGCATTGTCGGTGACAAAATCGGTTATTGTAAGGAAAAATATAGTATCCCCGAAGGAATGGCCGAGAAATTTATATTTTTTTGAGCCAACCGTTTTGACGATTAAAAAAACGCGCCTGTCCTCGATATTGTTCTTATATCTTCAATATGTTTTCTATTGTTTTGTGAGATTGGCGAGACAGGCTATAGCGACCGGTTATTTGCCAGACTCTTAAGAAGCCCTACAACGAACATATCGAAATCTTTGTCACTTTTTCTTCCGATATTATAACGGATGGTCTAACCGAAAAGTTGGTCACCTTTTTTGGGTCCTCTAAATCGAAAGATGATATTAATTCATGGGCTTTTGCAGGATCACCGTTAATACCGGTAATCTTATCAGAAAATTTTGACAAATAACCGTGGAGAACTTCCGGAGTATCCGTTTCGGGATCCGCCGTTATAAACCGGAAATCGGGTTTATCCGCGTCCGGTCCCAATTCTTTGACCCGATTTTCTATACTTGCCAACATTGCCGCGCAAATATCCGGAAACATTGTATAACCGAAAAATATTGCGGACAGTTTTTTTCTAAGGTCTTTTGGAGTGACTGTTTTTCGGTTGGAATCGGTAAGGCCGAAATCCTCAACCCATGGCGGAATGGAACAAGATTGCCAATAAAATACAAACGCCATAAATATGCGACCAATAAAACAATTTTAAAGCACTTAATGCAGCCTTTTTACTTTCCCTTCTCATTACCGAAATCCGTTGAATTCGATCGGGTTGCAATAAAGCCACGATGGTCACGTTGAAGATAAGTTCAAAATATACTGTTATGAAAAAGAAACGACAATGAAAAAAGCTGAACGCAGATTATGAATGCATAGCCGATATTAAAAAACGATCTGCCGAAAAATTTATCACTAAGTGGAAAAAGCTTATTTGGAAGCAGAACCATTATCAAAGACGCGTGATTGACAAGGAATTTATTTTCAATTTCTCGTTGTTTATTTCAATAGTTACTTGTACCTCAATTTTGAAAGGAAATTGTGAATGTCTTCTAAACGTGTTGGCGAGATTATCGTGGAAACACTGCAAAACGCAGGTGTGAAACATTGTTACGGCATTGTCGGTGATACACTTAACTATATCACTGATGCGATATATCGCTCGAAAATCGAGTGGGTCCATACACGCCACGAAGAAGCTGCTGCTTTGGCAGCAGGAGGAGAAGCTTATTTGACTGGCGAATTGAGTGCATGCGCAGGCTCGTGCGGGCCGGGGAGCTTGCATCTTATCAACGGAATTTATGAATCAAATCGTAATCGCGCTCCGGTTGTGGCCATAGCAAGCCAGCTTTCAACCGAAGTTATCGGCAGTGAATGGCCGCAGGAAGTAGATTTTCCTGCGCTTTATTCACATTGCTCGGTGTTTTGCGAGCAAATTTTGAACCCGGAGGAAGCCCAACGTATAACCGTCGAAGCATGTCAGGCAGCGCTGACAAAAAGAGGTGTTGCTGTCATTATTCTGCCGGTTAATGTTTCCATGCAAACGGTAAGCCATGTCACGCAATATAGTGTTCATCGGCCGAATCCCGTTATTCGCCCTTCCGACAGCGAACTTGAACAAGTTGCATCCCATTTGAACAAGGGCAAAAAAGTTGCAATCTATGTCGGTTCGGGTGTCAAAGGCGCTCATGACGAGGTGGTCGCTTTGGCTGCCAAATTGAAAGCACCGATCGGGCATTCATCAAAATCGAAAGATTTCATCGAATATGACAACCCGTATAATATGGGAATGAACGGCATGTTGGGTGGAAAGCCGGGTTTTGATATGGTTGAACATTGCGATACTTTGCTTCTGCTCGGCACCGATTTCGCTTATACGCAATTTTACCCAAATAAAGCGACGATTATTCAGGTGGATGAGGATGGAACCCATCTGGGGCGTCGCCATCCCGTCAATATGGGTTTGATCGGGGATGTCAAATCGACCGCAGCAGCACTTCTGAAATATGTTGACGAAAAGAAAGATACCGGTTTTCTCGACCAGTGTCTGAAAACCAAAGCCGAAGCAGAAAAAGCCGAGGCGAAGGAAACCGCTGTTTCAAAATCCATCATTCATCCGCAATATCTTGTCTCGCTTATCAATCAATATGCCGATGATGATGCGCTGGTTACAGGTGACTGCGGTTCGCCAATGGTCTGGTTGCTCCGCCATTTCAAAACAAATGGCAAGAGAAGAACGCTTGCCAGCCTTTCCCATGGAACTATGGCAAATGCTTTGTCGCAAGCTATCGGTTTCAAAAAAGCCTATAAAGACAGACAAGTTATCTCGCTTTCCGGCGATGGTGGCCTTGCCATGTTGTTGGGTGAGCTTTTGACTGTTGTTCAGGAGAAGGTTGATATCAAGATTGTTGTTTTCAACAATTCTTCACTCAACTTTGTTGAACTTGAACAAAAGGTTGAAGGACTGGTTGATCACTATACCGATTTGCAAAATCCGGATTTTGCAAAACTTGCCGAATCGATTGGCATTAAAGGTTGGAAGGTCGATCAACCGGAGGAAATCGAAGGAGCTGTCAAAGCCTTTTTGAGTGCCAAAGGACCGGCACTTCTTGACGTTAAAACCAGTGGATATGAACTGGTTATGCCGCCAAAGGTCACGGCCGGTGAAGTTTCCGGAATGGCACTTTATGGTACCAAGGCGATTATGCAGGGACGTGTGAAAGATGTAACCGATCTGCTCATTCACAATTTCATCAAATAATCGCTTGAACGATTTGATAAAATAAAAGGCAGAAAATTAATTTATTTTCTGCCTTTTTTAATTTTATGGAAGCTTCACAAAAACCGGATGATTGCTGCCAAGCAAAAGATATTCAGACTTTTTTGACAAAACTGTCGAGCACGCGTTTTTCACCTGCTTTGTCAAAAGCGATGGTGAGCTTGTTTCCGTCAATCGCTGCAACATTGCCATTTCCGAATTTGATATGAAAAACCCTGTCGCCCACGCTGAATTCGGAAGGCTTGTCGGAAACAGATTTGGCGATGAGTTCGCCTTCTATGGTTTTTGCACGCGCTGCCCTTCCTGCACCATAGCCGGAATCGACTTCCCCATAGCCGATGCGTTCCACATTGGCGCCCGAGCGGTTGCCCCAATTGGTACGGGTTGCGTCGGTTGCGTTCTTTTTGGCCCTTTGCCAGCCAGGTGTCGAATAATTGTTCTGGAACGGCTCCTGTCGATCAAAGCGCGATTGCCCATAACCACCATAGGATGTTTCAACTTCGGCAACTTCAACATGTTCATTGGGCAGTTCGTCAAGAAAACGCGACGGAATTGTTGATTGCCATAAGCCGTGAATGCGCCGGTTCGAAACAAACCAGATATGCAGATTTTCCTTTGCGCGGGTAAGCCCGACATAAGCGAGGCGCCGCTCTTCTTCGAGACCGGAGCGCCCACCTTCATCAAGCGAACGTTGATGGGGAAACAGTCCTTCTTCCCAACCGGGCAAAAATACGGTGTTGAATTCCAGCCCTTTGGCCGAATGCAAGGTCATGATATTGACCGCATCCATATCCTCATTTTTTTCGGTATCCATAACCAGCGAGATATGTTCAAGAAAACTTCTCAAACTCTCGAAATCTTCCATGGAATGAATAAGCTCTTTCAGGTTTTCAAGCCGCCCCGGTGCTTCGGCAGAACGGTCTGCCTGCCACATGGCGGTATAGCCGGATTCATCCAGAATAATTTCTGCAAGTTCGGTATGGGGAGTATTATCAAGCATATTCTGCCAACGGCGGAAATCTTCGACGAGTTTTCTTAAAGAACTTCTGGCCTTGGGCTTCAATTCGTCGGTTTCGACCATTTCCTGAGCGGCTTTGAGCATAGGCTCGTTGCGGGCGCGGGCTGTATCGTGGATTTGACGAACGGTCGCTTCACCAAGGCCGCGCTTCGGTGTATTGATAATACGCTCGAAAGCGAGATCGTCGGAAGGTTGTGCAACAACACGGAAATAGGCGAGCGCATCGCGAATTTCTTGCCGCTCATAAAAACGCGGGCCACCGATAACGCGATAATTAAGCCCCAGTGTGACAAACCGGTCTTCAAATTCACGCATCTGGAAAGATGCGCGAACCAGAATGGCGATGTCATTCAAAGCAAGGCCCTGATGTTGCAATTGCTCGATTTCTTCACCAATAGCGCGCGCTTCCTCTTCTGAATCCCAGGCAGCATGGACTTTGACCTTCTGGTCATTTTCCGTTTTATTATCGGTAAAAAGCGTTTTACCCAACCGGCCTTCATTATGGGCAATCAGATAGGATGCGGCTCCCAGAATATGGGAAGTCGAACGGTAATTGCGTTCAAGACGAATAACAGTTGCACCGGGAAAATCTTTTTCAAAACGCAAAATATTATCAATTTCTGCGCCGCGCCAACCGTAAATGGATTGGTCGTCATCACCCACGCAACAAAGATTGACAGTTTCACCGGCAGGGCGTTGCGCCAATAGCCTTAACCACAAATATTGCGCAGTATTGGTATCCTGATATTCGTCGAC
>CAMLLT010000169.1 GCA_946480935.1 uncultured Bartonella sp.
CTGTCCTTTATACTATATCTCATAGCAGGGTTTTATGGCATTGCACCGCATAACTTCCCGACCAACGGTGTATGGTTTCTCAATCCGCTTTCATGGCAATTCTTGTTTGTTATCGGCTGTGCAACAACAATTTATATCAAAAAGGGTGGTAAACTTCCTCGCCATACTCTTCTCGTGATTGTCGCAGCAAGCTATCTCGTCATCTCGTGTCTGTGGGTGCGCCTTGGCTGGTGGTGGATAAACCCGACAATGGGACTTCCCACGACACTTGCCGGTTTTAACAAGACTTTTCTTTCTCTGCCGCGTCTTCTCCATATTCTGGCGCTGGCCTATCTCATTGCCACAATCACACCGCTAAACAAAGTGGCAAAAGTCAGAAGCAATCATCCGCTTGCCATATTGGGCAAACACAGTCTTGCTGTCTTTGTCGCCGGCACTATTCTGGCCATGGCGAGTCAAGTTCTTAAAATAGTAAATCCCGGCGGGCTTTATTATGACACATTGCTTTTGACCACCGGAATCGTAATACAATTTGCCGTAGCCTATTATTTCGAATGGATAAAAATCGCTACAAAAGAACTTGCAACGAAAGAACTCGCAACCACGGGGCAAACCTATTATGTGGCGCGCAGCTCGCAAGCAATGGGACAACAGGAAAAGCTGTCGCCAACGAAACTTGCTGATAAACATTGGCAAAAAGCATGAAATCAGGGCCAATTATCCTCGTCAAATCTCGCTGCAAACGCGCCTCTTACGTCTCTTGATCAATAGAAAAACCGCAGTGATAAAAGTCCGGTTGGAACAAAAGCCGGTTGAAACAAAGAATTGTCCGGCTAAACCGATATACACCACTATAGACTCGTCGCTTTAAAGCCGTTAACCTTGCATTAAGGATTTCGTTGCGAAAAGATCCAAAAAAGTGCAGTTTTTGTTTCTGCAAAATCTTGATGGAACAATTACGAAAAAGTTTCTGTCTTTGGAATTGTTGAAATCGGGAAAAAGAGTTGGAGTAAAACGGTTGCATCCGCAAGGTTTTCATAACGACAATATGATTGTCATGTTTGAACATGGTGCATTCGACAATGCATTTTCGCGTCTTTATGACGAGGGAATGTCACTTATCGAAAAAACCGCCGCTTATATTGATGGTGATGGGAAAATTGCTTCACGAACCCTTTCGGGAGAAGCTTCTTCACTTTACGCAGCCGAAGCTATGCGTATGAGCACACGGCTTATGCAAGTCGCTTCATGGCTATTGTTATTTCGTGCAGCACGCGAAAACGAAATGACGAAAGAACAAATTGCCCAGGAAAAAGCAAAGGTCTGTCTTAGCACTCCTTCATTGATCGATGACAATCCGAATTGGAAAGAGCTGCCTGAAGAATTCAAACATCTTGTCGAACTTTCGTTGCGGATAGAAGAACGCGTCCGCCATATGGATCGTGATGTTGAAAGCGCCTTGAAACATGAAGAGAGCACGTTGAACCCCGTCAACAAACAGATCGATATGATCAAAGCAGCGTTTCAGCATAATTAACTTGCTGTTCATTTTGTTTCCCTTTTGTTCACAATCTGCTACAAAACAGAGCATAAAAGCTTTATGCTCCGGATTATGGCTGAAGCGATTCGTATTATAGGTATTGATCCCGGGTTAAGACGTACAGGATATGGCGTCATAGACGTTCTGGGAAATAATCTGAAATTTGTTACATCCGGTACAATACGTTCGGATGATAAATTAAGTCTGGCTTCAAGGCTGTCTTCGCTTTACGACGGCCTTTCTAAGATCATCCATTCTTTTATGCCGGAGGAAGCAGCTGTCGAGCAAACTTTTGTCAATAAGGATGCAACAGCCACATTGAAGCTCGGACAAGCGCGCGGCATCGCATTATTGGCACCCGCACAAGCCGGTTTGCCGGTTGCCGAATATGCACCTAATTCCATTAAAAAAGCTGTCATTGGCGTTGGACATGGTGAAAAACAGCAAATTCATATGATGGTGAAAGTTCTGATGCCACGGGCCAGTTTTGATTCAAGCGATGCGGCTGATGCTTTGGCCATTGCTATTTGTCACGCCCATAACCGCAATAGTCTGGAAAACCGTTTGAGAGCTTTGGTATGATAGGAAAATTGAAAGGCATTATTGACGAAATCAATGTTGATCATCTAATCGTCGATGTTCATGGCGTTGGCTATATTGTCTTTGCAAGCCCGCGTGTTCTGGGAAGCCTTCCGAAGATTGGCGAAGCTGTAACGCTTTTCATTGAAACACAAGTGCGAGAAGATGCTATAAAGCTTTTCGGCTTTACCACAAAGGCCGAAAAACAATGGTTCGCGCTGTTGCAGACGGTGCAAGGTGTTGGCGCGAAAGTGGCTCTGGCACTGGTTGGTACATTGTCTCCTTCCGAAATTGGCAATGCAATTGCCTTAAAAGATATTGCAATGGTCTGCCGCGCACCCGGAATTGGTAAAAAAGTAGCCGAACGTATTGTGACAGAACTGAAAAACAAAGTTCCCGAATTTGCCGGTAATGATAAAAATTTGGCCCTGAAACAGGACCTCGGCGAAGGAGCCACATCGCAGGCCATATCGGACGCCGTTTCGGCATTGGAAAATTTGGGTTATTCGCGCGATCAGGCGGCCAATGCTATTGCCAGTGCATTGCGTGAAGCGGGTAATGATGCAGATTCGGCAAAGCTGATACGGCTTGGTCTAAAAGAAATTTCAAGGTAAAATGTCGGCATGGAAAACAATGAACGCCTGATCTCTGCCAATAAACGTGATGAAGATGGTGACGTTTCTCTACGTCCCCAATGTCTTGATGATTTTGTCGGTCAGGAAGCTCAAAGAGCAAATCTGAAGGTTTTCATCGAAGCGGCAAAAAATCGTAATGAAGCTTTGGATCACGTTTTGTTTGTCGGTCCTCCCGGACTTGGCAAAACAACGCTTGCACAAATTCTGGCAAAAGAGCTCGGTGTCAATTTCCATTCCACCTCCGGACCTGTCATCGCCAAAGCGGGTGATCTTGCTGCGCTTTTGACAAATCTTGAAGAACGGGACGTTCTTTTCATAGATGAAATTCATCGTTTAAGTCCGGCGGTTGAAGAAATACTCTATCCGGCGATGGAAGATTTCCAACTTGATCTTATTATTGGCGAAGGTCCTGCTGCACGTTCCGTCAAAATCGATCTTTCAAAATTTACCCTTGTTGCGGCAACAACAAGACTTGGCTTGCTGACGACACCCTTGCGTGATCGTTTCGGTATTCCGATAAGATTGAATTTTTATACCGTTGACGAGCTTGAGCATATCGTCAAACGCAATGCCCATATTCTCAATATGCCTATTGCCGAAGACGGAGCGCGGGAAATTGCACGTCGTGCACGCGGTACACCACGTATTGCCGGTCGACTTTTGCGCCGGGTCAGAGATTTTGCTTACGTTTCGGGGGCTACAACAATTAACCGCGATATTGCCAACGAGGCATTGTTGCGTTTGGAAGTCGACCAACTAGGTCTTGACCAGCTTGATCGACGCTATCTTGGTATGATTGCCGAAAATTTCGGCGGTGGACCGGTAGGGATCGAGACTATTGCAGCCGGTTTATCTGAACCGCGTGATGCGATTGAAGATATTATAGAGCCTTATCTCATCCAACAGGGGTTTATACAGAGAACCCCCAGAGGTCGGGTTATGACTGCAAAAGCCTGGACCCATATGGGGTTAAATCCTCCGAAAGCGGTTGATCAGGCCCAATTTAATATGTTTGGCGGTTCAGATGATTGAAAATGTTCCTTTTTGCGGCGAATTTATTGGTAATGTGCACCACCTTTTCGCCCGTGTTTATTATGCTGATACCGATTTTACCGGCGTCGTCTACCATGCCCGTTATCTGGAATTTTTTGAACGCGGGAGATCGGAATTTATAAGATTGAGCTCTGTTCAACACCAACAACCGCACGACGCGGAAGAAAACGAAAAATTAGGTTGGGTTGTACATAAAATAACCGTCAACTACCATAAATCTGCCCGGTTTGACGATATACTTGATATACGGACGAAGATAACAAAAGTGACAGGCGCACGAATTGTCATGGCGCAGGAAATTATTTGCAACGACTTATTACTTGTTTCGGCGGATGTTCAACTGGCTTTGGTCAATTCCGAAGGTCGGCCTAGAAGGCTGCCCGATGAATTCGTCACGAGCTGGGAAAATGCGCTTTCACAAAAATAAGTGGCCCGATCTCTCGCATTTTAAATGCAGGAGTGACAAATTTTACTATTTATGAATAAAACTACATGTAAATATTTTTTCTTAGAGAATTTTTTGTTGGTTATTGGCTTTGCAATAGCCATATCTGTAATGGGGGTTGGACTGAAAAGAAAGGGTGCGGTTATCGAACGTGTTCTCAAGTTCGTTAATAAAGGGGGCGGGTTATGATTTTTAAATTTATTTTTAAAGCCATCATTGCAGTGGCGGCTTTAAGTTTTGTGAACGTTGCGAATGCACAAGAAGTAAAATTTGCAACTGATAATTCCAATATTCCTTTCAGTTATATGGAAAATGGCAAGCTCGTTGGCTTTGACATAGAATTGTGGGATGCCATCGCAAAAGACATGGGTGTTAAATATACAACGACACCGATGGATTTTTCGACGGTTATTTCGGACGTGCATATTGGCCAGATCGATGTTGCTATGGCCGGTCTGATTATTACCCGCACACGTTCCAATGTGGTCGATTTTTCCAAACCATATTATGAAGGTGGGCTTGTATTACTGGTTCGCGCTGACAGCAATATAAAATCGGTTGATGATCTCAAAGGCAAAACCGTTGCCATCAAAAACGGCACAAGTGCTTTTCCCTATGCAATTGAACATTTACCGAATACACAGCGCCAACTCTTTCCGGAAATAAATGCGGCATTTAACGACCTCATCAATGGCAAAGTAGATGCTGTGTTATTTGATTCTCCGGTGCTTATGCATTATGCAGCAACCGAAGGGAAGGATAAGGTAAAAGTCGTGGGAAGCGTATTGGAACAACAGAGCTATGGTGCAGCCTTCCCGCAAGGTAGCCAGTTGCTTGGTCGCTACAATATTGCACTCAAACATCTGCAAGATAACGGAACATATGCAACGATCTACAAGAA
>CAMLLT010000170.1 GCA_946480935.1 uncultured Bartonella sp.
ATTCAACAGAAATCTATCTATTCGTCGGGATTGTTTACTTCGTGCTCTGTATGACGTTGAATTTTTTTGCAGAAAGCATCAACAAACACTATTCAAAAGAAAGAAAGTTTGTCTGAAAGGCATTGCAGATTAAATTTGTGTTTTGGTTCTGCTGCAATAATTTTAGAAAAACAAGTCGGATTCGTTTAACGATTTTCAAACATTGTCCGAAAATACAGGCATGGCAATGCGTTGGCTTTGCCAATCAATAGCGTGTTGTATTGACATATTTCCTAAATATAAAGTCCGCAACCATAAATTGAAAAAAGCATCAGAATCAATGAGATGAAATGGTGGGTGATACAGGGATCGAACCTGTGACCCGCTGATTAAGAGTTACATCCAATAGCTTTTCCACAAAGTGCCATAAGTTGGCTTGAAATAATTATTCTATTAAAAATCAATAACTTGCAGTTTCCGAACGTTTCCACACACTTGACTCTTTTTGCGTTGATTTGCTTTCTTCTGGTACCGTATTGGTACCGTGGGAAAGCATTATGCCAAAAATAACTAAGCGGATTGTTGACGCACTCGAACCGAGCGATGACGGCAAAGACGCTCTTTTATGGGATAGCGAGCTAAGAGGCTTTGGCGTTCGTGTGATGCCGTCTGGTGTTAAATCTTATATCATAAAATACCGGACAATAGAAGGCCGACAACGCAAAATGACGATTGGCCGCGTTGGTGTGCTTACTACGGAAGAGGCGCGTAATCTTGCCCGCGAAAAATTGACGGAAGCAATGAAAGGCGGAGACCCAGCCGGGGAACGCCAAGAAATGCGCAAGTCGATGACGATTGCCGAGTTGTGCGATTTGTATTTGCCAGAAGCTCATAGGCGGTTAAAGCCACAGTCTTATAGATCAGTTGAAAGCATAGTGCGCATTCATATCAAGCCACTCATTGGAAACAGAGCGGCAGCCAAGCTAACGATTGTAGACGCAGTGAAATTTAGAGATGACATTATTGCCGGAAAAATGGCACAAAAGAGATTAGGGCGTGGAGGCAATACAACAGGCGGAACGACAATAGCCAATCTTTCGTTGGTCGCATTAAGTGGCATACTCGAATATGGACGGCTTCATGGAATAGTGACCGAGAACGTTACAAGAGGCATCAGGAAGCAACAACCTAAAGCCCGCGATAGATTCCTTTCAGATGAGGAGATAATACGCCTAGGAAGCGTAATTCGGCAATCAGACCATGAAGGGCTTATTGGCTTGACCGCAATACAATTCCTGTTGCTTACCGGTTTAAGACGCAATGAAGCCTTAGCACTTGAATGGAGCTGGATAGATGCCGAAGGCGGTTGCATTCACTTTCCAGACACCAAGACAGGCAAACAAGTTAGACCGATAGGCAAGGCAGCTTTTGCCGTACTTGACCGGCTCTCCAATTTTGGGGAACCTAAATTTGTCTTTCCTGCAATAAAAGGCGACGGCCATTTCATTGGCTTGCCGCGTGTCTTACAACGCCTTTGCAATGCGGCAGAGATTGAGGGCGTGTCACTCCACACCTTAAGGCATACGTTCGCTTCTGTAGCGGCTGGAATGGGATATAGCGAGCTAACCATTGCAGGGCTATTAGGCCACGCGGCTCAAGGCATAACCGCCCGCTATGCTCATGTTGCCGATAAGGCTTTGATCGGTGCCGCTGATGCTGTTTCAAAGAGAATTGCCAAGCTACTGGCGACAGGTTAAATAAACAAGCTAAAAACGCAACGAAACTTGAACGAAAACTCGTTGAAAACGGCGCGAAAGGTGGCCGAAAACGAGCTGAAAATTCATCCATTTTCAATAAAAACAAAGATTTAGGTCTAGCAATTGCTAGGCTTTTGCTAGAGTTTTGCTAAGTCTATCAAATTTTCCGGTTCCCACTTTTGGAGCTTTTTGCGGTAAAATGGCACATAATACGATGAATTTATTAAATAAATCGGGTTCCCGCTTTTGCTCATTTTTGAGCGAAAGTGATGTCGAATGTCAGTCCCAGAATTTCTAGGATTGGCAAAGTTGGAAAATCCCACTTTGGCTTCATTCCTTGATGATTACCCACTCACGACCCAGAAGAAGCATGGGGAGAGAGAAAACGAACATGGCAACCATCATGCAACTAACCAGTATCGGGAGCACTCCTCCAAACGAAACTCCTATAAGACCCGATAAAAATTTGAACCAGTAAAGCAACGGGCCTTGAAAGAAAAACACCAATCCGACCCATCCCATTGCTGTCAAACGTTGCCGCAGTACCATGATATTACTTCCTTTCCCTCTGAAAGGAGGCAGCCTACTGTCGAACGGATTGTTTGTCACTATGATTTTAAATGTGGGCCCCACCCATATTTCACACCGGTCAAATTTGACCATCTACAAGAAACAAACGCCCACTCCCTTTCTTTACCATTCCTTAGATGGTGATCAGGTTTGTTATTTTATATTTTTATAATCCGTTATAATAGGTCTCTTTGTAGACCTTCCTTCCATATATTCGAATAAGTCTATGATATAAGCCTTTTCATTCTGGTCTAATCCGCAAAATAAATCAAAAATTTTTACTATATTTTTATTTTCGTCTGGATATATTCTCTGTAATGTATCTATTACTTCTTTTTCTACAGTCTTTGAATTCTTTTTTGCCTCATATTTAATTCTATTCATGAGATAATCAGGTAAGAATACAAAGTTATTTTCTTTTTTATCATCATCAATTTCTAAAAAATAATCTGGCGAAATACCAAAATAATTTGAAAATAATATTAAAGTATCAATTGAAAAAGAACGCTCACCGCTTTCAAGACGGTGATAAGCTGCCTGTGACATACCTACCTTTTCGGCCAGTTCAAACTGCTTTAGCCCTAGCATTGTGCGTAACTCTTTTAAACGTATATGAGGTGCAATTTTATTCGATTTTTGATTTGACATGATTTCGTTTTACGGTTATTTCGTTTTATGGTTAATATTTAATTCAGTTATCGTAATAATAAAGGAAAATAATTTAATGCAAAGGAAAAAATTCCGAACGGTTTCTATGAACGAGGAACTTTACCTAAAGATTGAAAACTATCGTTTTGAAAAGCGTATAAAATCAATGATTAAGGCCGTTAACCATCTCATTGAAGATGCGCTTAAAGCTGAAAAAGAAAAAGGCGTGACAGAAGCTGCAACTTCCTCACGCCATGATGAACAATCCCAACATACGAATGGAGATCGTTATGATCGTTGATAGCATAGAAGTATCGGATGATACAATAGGAACACATAGTGAACCTTTTAAAATGCCTCGCGAGGGCGGAGTGTTCCGCTTTTACACTTCTCCTGAGAAACTCAAAACTTTTTCAATGGAGCAGTTGTTTTGTTTGACACGTGAACTTTTGGTCATTCAAAATCTGATATCGGGTTTATCAACAAAACCGAGATATAGGACTAGTGAAGTTGATTTAACCGATGCAGGAAATGCTATTTATGACCTCACAGATTGTTTTTATGAAGCGGTAGACCAAGTCATAACCGTTGCACAGTTGGCTCAACCAGAAACAGCCGAAGAGATCAAATTTAAGGCTTTAATTTTACTGGCTTACCACCTCGATTGCGAAGAAGATATTGACCTTTATAACATTATCGCAGCCAAGGCGATCAGTGACATAGCCGAAGTAGGACGGTTTGCTGAAACGCCAAACAAGAAGCCTTCTCAAGTCAAGGAGGCTATTAGATGATTTACCGCCCCCGTTTACGTCGCAAAGACGTGCCCCAATATTTGGCCGAAAAGTTTGGCCTTCCTATTACCAAAAGCACATTGGAAAAAATGGCTGTCAATGGTGGCGGTCCACGTATGGAATATTACGGCCGTTTTCCTCTTTATCGGTTGGAGGATTTAGACGCATGGGCAAGTGAACGCTTATCCCTTCCAGTTTATTCAACAGCGGAAAGGCAGGCGCATTAATGACGGGGATTTTTGCCGATTGGCAACCCCGTTACGCCGAAATCGGAATAGCGACTTTTCCGGTATGGATAACACAAAGTGCCAAAAGACCGGCCGTAAAACGCTATTTGAATGTTGGGAAAACAGGTAGCGAACAACTTGCCTTAAAATTTCCCGACATTCAGGCATTTGGGATTGCTTGTAAAAAGAACAGACTAACCGTTTTGGATGTGGATACATCCGATGAACGGATACTGGCTGAAGAATTAGACAAATACGGGAAGACACCTTTCATCGTACGAAGCGGATCAGGACATTTTCAAGCTTGGTATCGCAACAATGGCGAAGGGCGGCGAATCAGACCAAACAACTTGAGGCCAGTTGACATATTGGGAGACGGATACGTGGTCGCACCGCCTTCCAAGGGGATAAAAGGCAATTATCAAATCATTGCAGGATCACTTGACGATTTGCATGATCTGCCAAAAATGCGGAGCGTCGGGGTGATGTCCGACATCGTTCCGAAAGAAGAAAAACAAAAAGCAACACTAAAAATTGGCGAAGGACAAAGAAATGATCTTTTATGGCGTCATTGTATGATCGCTGCACGAGGTTGCCAATCACCCGATGAATTGATGAGTATCGCTATAAAATATAATCAATCGGAATTTTGTTCACCATTGCCGGATGATGAAGTGAAGAAGGTGGTTAATAGTGCTTTTCGGTATGAATCAGAAGACAAGAACTATTTGGTAACAGGGCATAAAGTCGTCATAGACCACAGTATGATTGATGGCCTTATGATGGAAGAGCCTGACGCATTTATTTTGTATAATATTTTGCGTCGGTTTCATTGGGGGAGAGATTTTTGCATTGCTGACGCCATGGCACCAACTATGCCCAAAGGTGGATGGACTCAAAAACGATTATCCGCTGCAAGGAAAGAGCTTCTAAACCGTGGCATAGTGAAAAGGATAAAAAAAGCCAGCAGCTCATCAGGTGCAGCAATCTATAAATTCCAGACTAGTCAAAAATGACTACCTATAAGAAACATACACCCTCTTTCTCTCCTTTAAGACGAATGTTTTATTTGAGAACAATAGATTATGAAGATCGTTTTGGAGATTACAGATAATGGCAAAAATACTAACGCCTCAAAAATTTGATGATCTGACCTTG
>CAMLLT010000171.1 GCA_946480935.1 uncultured Bartonella sp.
GGTACTTTTGTTCCAGCGGCGCGTTCGTTTTTAAAGGAATATTGGACATGGCAAAAATCATCGAAACAGCTACAGGTAGAGAAGCACTGACATTTGACGATGTGCTTTTACAGCCTGCCCATTCTGAAGTTATGCCGGGACAGGTTGATCTTAAAACAACTGTTGCAACCGACATAGTCTTGAACATGCCGCTTTTATCGGCCGCAATGGATACGGTAACCGAGTCGAGATTGGCAATCGCCATGGCACAATCTGGCGGGATGGGCGTTATTCACCGCAATATGACACCGTCGGAGCAAGCTGAAGAGGTCCGTCAGGTCAAGAAATTCGAATCCGGTATGGTTGTCAACCCCGTCACTATCGGGCCGGAAGCGACATTGGAAGAAGCCAAAGCGCTTATGGCAGCACACGGCATTTCCGGCATTCCTGTTGTTGAAAATGGCGAGAAAGGTCCCGGCCGCCTTGTCGGTATTCTGACAAATCGTGATGTCCGTTTTGCTTCCGATCCAAAACAGAAAATTTACGAATTGATGACACGGGAAAACCTCGTGACTGTGCGTGAGAATGTCCAACATGACGAAGCAAAAAGACTCCTTCATCAAAACCGCATTGAAAAGCTTCTGGTTGTTGATAATGAAGGGCGTTGCGTCGGCTTGATAACTGTAAAAGATATCGAAAAATCACGCCTTAATCCGAATGCGGCGAAAGATGCTCACGGACGTTTGCGTGTCGGGGCGGCAAGTACTGTTGGTCACGATGGTATAGAACGCGCAGAGCGGCTTATTGATGCCGGTGTCGATATTCTGGTGATTGATACTGCTCATGGTCATTCACAGCGTGTACTTGATGCCGTTAAAGAAATTAAAAAGATTGCCGGTTCAACAGCCATTATGGCCGGTAATGTCGCAACACCCGAAGCGACGCAAGCGCTTATCGATAGCGGAGCTGACGCAGTAAAAGTCGGCATTGGGCCAGGTTCCATTTGCACAACCCGTATTGTAGCCGGTGTCGGTGTGCCACAACTTTCCGCTATTATGGGAGCTGTTGAAGTTGCCGATAAAGCCGGCATTCCGATCATTGCCGATGGCGGTATCAAATATTCCGGCGACCTTGCCAAAGCTTTGGCTGCAGGTGCTCGCGCTGTCATGATTGGTTCACTTCTTGCCGGCACGGAAGAAAGCCCCGGTGAAGTTTATCTTTATAAAGGTCGTTCTTTCAAAGCCTATCGTGGCATGGGATCCGTCGGCGCTATGGCTCGCGGTTCGGCCGACCGTTATTTTCAGGCGGATGTGCATGACGAATTAAAACTTGTGCCTGAAGGCATTGAAGGTCAGGTTGCTTATAAAGGTCCGGCCGCCTCTGTTCTTCACCAATTGGCTGGTGGTCTGCGCGCTTCAATGGGCTATCTCGGTGCGCCTAACTTAGAAGAATTCCGCAAAAAAGCGACATTTGTTCGCATTACCAATGCGGGTCTCAACGAAAGTCACACCCATAATGTGTCGATTACTCGTGAAAGCCCGAATTATCCAAGTGCGATTTTGTAATTGACGTTTTCTCAATGTAATCCCCCTTGTCTGCCCGAAATGCCGACAAGGGGTATTTCAACTTCCTCCCGGCGCAGCAATCTGTCTGACCACCTCCTTTGATCCCTTCTTATTTTTTAAAATCGGTTTTTGGTTGAAGACCAAGAGCTTGATCATTCATGAAACACAGAACGAAATCATGGGAGATTGATTTTGAGCCGTCATCCCGCACAGACTGCAATTTTAAGTTCAATCGATAAAACATGAGCTATGCTTTCGGTGTGTTCAGCTTGACCGGAACATATTCGAACCTTGAAACGGATATTCTCAATCTTCGAGGCGTTACGGGCAAGGCCGTTTGACCGTTTTAGCGAGGCCTGAAAGCAGAAATTTCTAGCCCCTGATGTTAATTAAAAAAGGCGGGTTATTTTGCTAATCGGAGTTACATCTTTAACCGGGAAATTCCCGTTTCAATTTAATTTGTGATTACTTTTTAACAGACAAAAGCGGGTAAGCCGTGCCGCCCCCCGCTTTCACCCCAAGACGGGCTGACCCTTTCCATAATCAAACAACTTTTTTCGGTGAGCCTCACACGATAAAATTTCTTGCCTGATCAAGAATCGGGATCGCCATCGTCTTTAGAAGATCAGCCAACAACTTGAAGTCCTTGCTCCGGCGCGAACGTCTTCTCCAGAAGAGGCAAATGTGGCGTTTCGGCGTCTCGCCTTCGAAAGCTACAACGCTGATATTATCCAACCGTGCTTCTGTCGAAACAGCAATTTGGGGAATAATCGTTATGCCGATACCATTAGCAACAAGTTGCATTAAAGTAGTCAAGGACGAAGCGGTGATATCATGTCGATATTTTTTGGTCTGGCACGCTTCAAGTGTTTGATCGCGCAGACAGTGCCCTTCCTCCAGCAACAACAATTTTCCGGTATCGACATCACCTTCCCGAACATTTTTATAGACAGATTGCGGGTCGTCCCGAGGCAAAGCATAATAAAAATTATCATCGAAAATTGGTTCGGAGATAAATTCTCCATCCTCAACTGGCGTAGCCGCAACAATAGCGTCTATATGACCGTTGCGCAGCAATTCAACAAGCCTCTCGGTCTTTGCTTCCTGAATTTGAAGTGCCAAAGAAGGATATAAATGACGTATTTTCGGCAAAACCGACGGCAATATATAAGGCGCGACCGTCGGGATGATACCAAGTTTGATCGGATAGCTCAGCGGTGATTCATGTGCCGCAACAATATCCCCCAAGACAGATAATCTTGCCAGTATATCATTGATGATAGGAAGAAAATTGCAACCAAGTGGCGTCAATATAATGCGCTTGGATGTCCGTTCAAAAAGCGGCGATCCGGCTAATTTTTCCATTTCAGCAATTTGTACCGAGAGTGCCGGTTGTGAAATGCCCAATTTTTCGGATGCCTCTCCGAAATGACCCGTATTGGCTAAAATCTGAAAATAACGAAGCTGTCTTATAGTGAACATGATAATTTTTTCTTATACATTTTAAAACAAAAAGCAATTGGATTTTATTCGGTTCATTGCATAATAATACCAATGTTCTAAAAAAGAACCGGGCAGTACCTTGCCGGAGGGTTGACTGCCATTTACAGAGATTGAGAGCTTGCTGTCTAATTTTCATACCGAGTTTTCTCGGTTAGAAAATATAGCGAGCGCTCAATCTGTAACTGTGTCATTTTTTATTTGGTCGTCTTGTAATCGAGATGATCATTGGAGGCCGAAACATTTCCCCCTATGTTTCGGCTTCCTGTTTTTTTATAAACTGCCGCTTCAAATACTATGCGATCACTGTCTGCACAAAACAAAGTTCGTTAAGGTTATTTTCAAGATAATATTATTAGTAATTTCGTTTATCTGACAATAAGTATTGGAACTTTGATTTTCTGTATAAGTATTTTATGCACCGAACCGAATAGCATATTTCTAATTTTTGATTCCGTAAACGCATTAATGATAATGAGATCTACGTTATTTTCATCAGAAATATTATTCAGGATTTCGTCATTAATATTGTCATTAACGGCCAATAATGACAAAGAAATATTCTCTTGTTTTGCTATTTTTTCGATATAATCAATATCGCTCTCTATCGCTTCGAAATTGTTTTGGGAAAACGCAATCATAACCGGTTTTTCAAAAATATTATGATAACGTTTAAGGTAATCAATGACCAAATTGAGACCGAAATTCTCATCATAAAGCAAAAGAGCTTTTTTAATCGGCCTTACCTCTATTGAAGCCGCCAAAACCGGCCTTCGAGCAGCGCGTACGATTGTTTCGAAATTATTGCCTACCTTGGTATATCCGTCATTGTTTGACGTTTGTTGACCTTGTTTGCCGATGATAATCAATGAAGAAGTTTTGCCGTAAAAGCCGATCGCATCTGCCAGGCTGTCATAGCGCAATCTGGTATCAACAATAACTTTCTCACGTTTTTCAATATAAGATTTTGCATTATCAAGTACGGTTTGCCCCAATTCTTGCATCAATCGAGCGTAACTTGCCGTCTCGTCCCGAACTTTACCGACAAAATCGGCTAGAAAACGATTATCAATATCCTTGGCAATATCGTCCGGGACCAGAACATCATCAGACATTTTATCAAGAATATTCAGCAATCTGACAGGCACATTGAATGTTCGAGAAGCCCATATAGCCAAGTCGCAAACCGATTTCCAATAAATTGAAGAGTCAACTAAGGCAAGTATAGGCTGTTCCATAAAGTTTCCCATTTTCTTGTCGATGGAATATAGAATATAATTTTATTAAAATAAATCATGTAGATAGCTATTATATTGCCATTTTGCCAGCTATCTATTATTATCAACAATGATATTATTCGTACAATAAAATTAAAATTTTATTGTAGAAAATAAATCAAAAATATATATTTTGTTATAATATATCAATTTTCATTTATTGTAAAATCAAATTTTTTTTGAAAAAATAGTATCAATCGTTTTTTCAATTCCAATCGATAGTTGAACGTGCCATTATACTTTTTAAAACTATTATCGGGAAAGCGCCATCTTTCAAGCAAGCGTTATGAAACCCTGCTATCTCCTGTAAATATATTGAACTAGCCGCGTTTTTACCCTCGTAAAAAATTCTTCTTCCGCGTTTTTGCGAATACATGAAATCGAACGTTTTTAACCTATTCATAAATTACGCCAATGACGATGCGTCCTGTCATAATTTTTCCTAATAAGAATTTAAACAAATTAAAATTAGAATTAATTTAAATTTGCCCTATCTTCTTGGATAAGACGATTTGAACATTCACAGACTGGAGGCTTTCATGAGCGAGCGGATTACATTAACGACAACAGCAGGTGCCGCTGTTCCTGATAATCAAAATTCTATTACGGCTGGTCCTCGCGGCCCGGTATTGATTCAGGATTATCAATTATTGGAAAAATTGGCGCATCAAAATCGGGAACGTATCCCCGAACGCACTGTCCATGCCAAGGGGGTCGGTGCACATGGTGTATTAAAGATCACCGGCGACATTACCCGCTATACAAAAGCCGCCGTATTCAAACC
>CAMLLT010000172.1 GCA_946480935.1 uncultured Bartonella sp.
TATGACTTTTGTACATAAATCAGTCAAAGGCTGCGTACATTATAGCGGAGGCAATAGCATGAGCGAGGTACTAGAGCAGACATCCCTTGAAAAGGTCTTAAACCGTTTTCGCAATGCTGCGGCGTCCGAGCGTGAAAAAGGCACCTATTTTGAAGAGTTGATCGTAGCTTATCTGAAACACGAACCTTTTTATGCTGATCTTTATTCACAGGTATGGACGTTTAGAGATTGGGCGGTGTCACATGGCAAAGATGGGACAGACAAGGGGATTGATCTTGTAGCCCAAACCAAAAAGGGTGAACTTCATGCTATACAGTGTAAATTTTATGCCCCGGACCATAGAATTGAGAAAAAAGATATAGACAGCTTTATGGCGGCATCCGGTCAAAGACCTTTTGTAAACCGCTTTATCATCTGCACAACCAATCATTGGGGTAATAACGCTGAGGCGATGCTGGAAAACCAGCAAATTCCGGTCAGCAAAATTGATCTTGCAGCTCTTGAACAAAGTGTTATCGATTGGGAAAAATATGCACCGGATAAAGCGCTTGTCATTCACGACAAGAAAAAGTTAAGGCCACATCAAGAAACAGCTGTAAAAAATGTACTGAAAGGTTTGGAGACGGCCGATCGCGGCAAGCTTATTATGGCTTGTGGTACAGGTAAAACTTTCACCAGTCTTAAAATTGCCGAGGCACAGGCAGGCAAAGGCAAACGGGTTTTGTTTTTGGTGCCAAGCCTTGCCTTATTAAGCCAGACATTGACGGAATGGACACAACAGAGCGAAACCAAATTGCATAGCTTTGCTGTTTGTTCGGATGCAGAGGTTGGTAAAAAACGCGATAGAAAAGATGATGACAGCGTGCAGACCTTTGTGCACGAGCTGCAATATCCCGCCACGACCGATGCCAAGAGACTGGCAGAGGAAATGATTGCTTGGCACGAAGAAAACGCCATGAGCGTTATTTTCTCGACCTATCACTCTATTGATGTCATTTCGCAAGCGCAAAAAAATTATGACTTGCCTGCTTTTGATCTTGTCATCTGTGACGAGGCGCACCGCACAACTGGACAAACCTATGAAGGTGACGAAGAAAGTGCTTTTGTTCGCGTTCATAATAATGATTTTATTAAAGCAGCAAAACGTCTTTATATGACCGCTACGCCTCGCATCTATCGAGATGATGCCAAGCTCCAAGCCGAGAATGGCGATGTTACCCTCTATTCTATGAACGATGAGGCCATTTATGGCAAAGACCTCCATGTTTTGACTTTCTCAGAAGCGGTAGAGCGCGGCCTTTTGGTTGATTACAAGGTAATTGTGTTGACAGTTGAGGAAAGCCAGATCAACCGCCGTTTGCAAGATCTTCTCAAAGACGAGAATAACGAATTGCGGGTGGATGATGCGGCCAAGATTATCGGTTGTTGGAAGGCGCTCTCAAAGCAGGATTTGAGTGAAAGTCTTCACGGTGATGTTAGCCCGATGCAACGCGCTGTTGCCTTTTGTCAGGTGATCGACCGGAAAAAAAGCAATAAGGTTGGCTCCCTCCAGATTGCGAGCATGTTTCAAGCGGTGGTGGAAGAATACCAGCGCACCGCAACTGATGAGGAAGAAACGTCCATCAAGTTGCATTGTGAAGCGCGCCATGTTGATGGCGGCATGAATGCCAGTGAAAAGGAAGAAAAAATCCAGTGGCTTAAATCACCGGCTCCCAAAGACACATGTCGTATTTTGTCAAATGTGCGCTGCCTGTCTGAAGGCGTGGATGTACCGGCTCTGGATGCGGTTTTGTTTTTAACCGCACGCAACAGTCAGGTTGATGTGGTGCAGTCGGTCGGGCGTGTTATGCGAAATGCGCCAGGTAAAACCCGTGGTTATATTGTTCTGCCAGTGGTTATTCCTTCGGGGGTAGAGCCGCATGAAGCCCTGAATGATAACAAGACCTACAAGGTCGTCTGGCAGGTTTTGCAGGCGCTACGTTCGCATGACGATCAATTCGATGCGATGATCAATAAAATAGATTTAAATGGTGCTGATCCGCAAAAAATGGAAGTCATTGCGGTTACCGATCTTGGTAAGAGACGTAAAAAAGTAATGAAAGAAGCAACAGGTCTTGCAAAGCGCCAATATAATTTAGGTAAAGCTCAACCCGCTTCAGATGCGGCAGAGGAACATCAAGGCGAATTGGTTTTCCAGGTAACAGAGTTTGAACGGGCTATCACAGCCAAAGTGGTTGAAAAGGTAGGCAATCGACACCAATGGGAAGAATTGGCCAATGACATTGCCCAAATAGCCCGCACTCATATCGACCGCATCAAGGCCATTTTAGAAAATCCTGAAAACACCAAGGCCATTGCGACATTCAGGGAATTTTCCGCCGAATTGAAAGATGATTTGAATGATGCTCTCACCGATGACGAGATCATAGAAATGTTGGCACAACATCTCATCACCAAACCGGTTTTTGATGCGTTGTTTTCGGATTATAGCTTTGCAGCTCATAACCCGATGTCGCAAGCGATCCAGAAAGTTTTGGATGTGCTTAGTGAATTCAACATTAATAAAGAAACGACAAGCCTTGATAAATTCTATCGCAGCGTTGCCATGCGTGCCGGGGGTATCAACTCGGCAGAAGGCCGCCAGAAATTGGTTGTCGAACTTTATGACAAGTTTTTCCGTAACGCGTTCCCAAAAATGACCGAGCGACTGGGTATTGTCTATACGCCGGTCGAGGTGGTGGACTTTATCCTGCACAGTGTCAATGATGTGCTAAAAGCTGAATTCAACCAGAGCTTGGGTAGCGAGGGCGTGCATATTCTGGACCCTTTCACTGGCACAGGCACCTTTATTACAAGGCTGATGCAAAGTGGTTTGATAGCCAAGCAAGATTTGCCGCGCGTTTATAAACACCAACTTCATGCCAATGAACTGGTGCTGCTTGCTTATTATATTGCCGCCATCAATATTGAATCGACCTATCATGGCCTTGTCGAGGGTGATTATGAGCCTTTCCCGGGCATTCTGCTCACCGACACATTTCAGATGAGCGAAAAAGGTGACATGATTGACAACATTTTGGTAGACAATAGCCAGCGCCGCAAGGACCAGATGGCCTTGGATATCAAAGTTATTGTCGGCAACCCGCCTTATTCGGTTGGGCAAAAAAGTGAGAATGATAATAATCAAAACTTATCATATTTGAAATTAGATCAGCGCATTGCCGACACTTATGAGAAATTTTCAAATGCTAAATTAAGAACGTCGTTATATGACAGCTATATTCGTGCAATCCGTTGGGCTTCAGACCGCATTGGTGAGGCTGGTGTCATCGGTTTTGTAACCAATGCAGGTTATATTGAATCGTCATCAGCAGATGGCTTGCGAAAATGCTTGGCAGAAGAGTTTTCCAATATTTATATTTTCCATTTACGTGGTAACCAGCGTACATCTGGTGAGCGTTCCCGCAAAGAAGGTGGTAAAATCTTTGGTTCGGGTTCCCGTGCGCCAATCGCCATTTCCGTACTAGTGAAGAACCCTGCTTCCAAGCAGCATGGAAAGATTTTCTTTCATGATATCGGCGACTATCTCACCACCGAGCAAAAGCTTGAAAAACTCGCCGATCTTACATCCATCTCAGGTTTAAAAGGCCAATGGCAACTCATCATCCCCGATGCTCATAATGACTGGGTTAACCAACGTGATGATAGCTTTAATGAATTTATCGCTATTGGCGATAAAAAAGTCAAAACAAGCATTACCATTTTTGATAATTATTCTTCCGGTGTGAAAACGAACCGAGATGCTTGGGCTTATAATTTTTCTAAAAGCAAACTGTCAAATAACATGCAAAGCATGATTGATTTTTATAATTCTGAAATTAACCGTTTCAATAATTCAAATATTAAAGAATTGAAAATAGATGATTTTATTAATCTCGACACAACAAAAATAAGCTGGTCAGGTGATTTAAAAGATGCATTTAAGAAACAAGTTAAGGGGATTTATTCAGTAGATAAAATTAAATCTAGCCTGTATAGGCCATTTACTAAAGAATTTTTATATTTTGATAAATTGTTTAATAACAGTATATACAAAATTCCTCTTATTTTTCCTAATGCGGAAGCAGAAAATACCGTTATTTGTGTTTCAGGCATCGGTGCTATAAGTGCTTTTTCGTCTTTTATATCTAATAAAATTACATGTCTGGATGCTATAGAGAAAGGTCAATGCTTTCCGATGTATCTTTATGAGCAAGAGTCGGCGGGAGAAGGCTTGTTTGCCGATGATGATAAGCCAAAATTAAAGCGCCGCGATGCGATAACAGATGCGGGCTTGCAACATTTCCAAAAGGCTTATCAAGACAATACCATCAGCAAGGAAGACCTTTTTTATTATATTTATGGGTTGTTGCATTCTGAGGATTACCGCACCCGCTTTGCTGATAATCTGATGAAAGAATTGCCGCGCATACCGGCGGTTAAAAAGTTTGATGACTTCAAGGCATTTTCACAGGCTGGCCGTGCTTTGGCAGATTTACATTTGAATTATGAAACAGTGGCGAAATACCCAGCCAATGTCGTTACCAAAAATAAAAATTTGCAAGATTCCGACTATTATGTTCAGAAAATGAAATATGGTCGTAATGGTAAGGATAAAGATCTTTCAACAATTATCTATAATGACAAGATCACCATCAAAGATATTCCATTGGAAGCTTATGACTATATCGTCAACGGCAAATCTGCCATTGATTGGGTGGTAGAGCGTCAGGGAGTCAAGACAGATAAAGCCAGCGGTATTGTCAATGATGCCAATGACTGGGCAATAGAGACTATGCATAACCCTGCTTATCCACTGGAACTATTATTAAGAGTTATCACAGTTTCATTGGAAACGATGAAAATCGTTCGCAATCTGCCAAAACTAGATATTTAACACCACCGCAAGCGCCCGCCGAAAGGTGGGCTGTGGGGTGGACTGAAAGAAAATAAATTTTCTTAACTTATTGTTTTTATTGTATTTTTAGGAATATTTTGGTGCCCAGAAGAGGACTCGAACCTCCACGCCTTGCAGCACAGATACCTGAAAC
>CAMLLT010000173.1 GCA_946480935.1 uncultured Bartonella sp.
CTGATATCCGGATTATTATCGGCAATCCACCTTATTCGACGGGGCAGGAGAGCGCCAATGATGATGCGGCCAATCAGAAATATCCGGAAATTGACCGGAGGATTGCCGAAACCTATCTTGCTTCGACACTGACAAAAGGTGGCAAACGTTCTTCTTATGACAGCTACATCCGTGCTATTCGTTGGGCTTCCGATTATATCGGCAATTGTGGAATTATCGGCTTTGTAACCAATGCCGGCTTTGTCCAATCCGCATCAGCCGATGGCATGCGCAAATGTCTTGCCGAAGAATTTTCCAATATCTACATTTTTCATTTACGTGGCAATGCGCGCACATCCGGCACATTGCGACAAAAAGAGGGAGGCAATATATTCGGCGTTGGTTCACGCGCACCTGTTGCCATTTCGCTTCTTGTCAAAAATCCTTTTGCCAAACAATCGGGGCAGATTTTTTTCTACGATATTGGCGATTATCTCGACATTACTCAAAAGCTTGAAAAAATTAAAAAGCTCAAAAGCATTGCCAGTCTAAAAGATAAATGGCAAAAAATTGTTCCCGACAGCTATCACGATTGGCTTAATCAACGCGATGGGTGTTTCAGAAATTTTCCTGCAATGGGCGACAAAAAGAATAAACAGCGCCTCACCATTTTCAAACTCTATTCAAGCGGCGTTGTTTCGGGGCGGGATGCCTGGGTCTATAACGCTTCGAAAACGAAGCTCTTGCAAAATGTCCAGCGGATGACAGAGTTTTATAATCAGGAAATTGACCGATATTCCCGCTATAGGCAACGTTTCCCTAACAAAGCTGTCAATGTGAGCGATTTCGTCAAAAAAGACGTAAAAAAATTCAGTTGGGGCGGGGGGAACTGGCAGGCAAGTTTTAAAAAACAGATCAAAGAAACATTTTCGGAAGATTTGACCGAAATATCCAATGTCCGGCCGTTTACAAAATTATGGCATTATAGCGCAACACGTTTCAATCACAGCTCCTATTCGATGAAAGATATTTTTCCGGCGGGGGCTTCGGAAAACCTTGCTATCTGTGTGTCCGGAAATGGCAAACGCGGCGGTTTTTCAGTTATCATGTCAAACAGGATTACAGATTTCCAGTTCGAGGATAATGGCCAATGTTTCCCGCTTTATTTTTATGAAAAAAACCATGCGGGTGACAAGGGAAAAGACGGCGCTAAACAGGGCGGTTCCAAGCGTTCTCATGCCATCACCGACGAGGCTTTAAAATATTATCAAATCGCCTATTCGGATAATCACATCAGTAAAGAAGATCTGTTTTATTATATTTACGGGATTTTGCATTCACCGGACTATCGAACCCGTTTTGCCGACAATCTCGTTAAAGAACTGCCGCATATTCCTGCTGTCAAAACGCTTGAAGACTTCAAGGCTTTTGCAAGCGCCGGTCGCGCATTGGGGCATTTGCATGTGAACTATGAAAGCGTTGAAAAATATCCCGTCAAACTTGTAACGAAAAACAAGAAACTTAATGCAGCCGATTTTTATGTAACCAAAATGCGCTATGGCGGGAGGGGCAAAAACAAAGACCGTTCGGTCATCCACTACAATGACAAAATTACCATTACGGGAATACCACTTGCCGCTTATGACTATATCGTCAACAATAAAACGGCGATCGACTGGGTGATGGAACGGCAAAGTATACGCATTGATAAAACAAGTGGAATTGTCAATGATGCCAATGATTTTGCACGCGAGACAATGCATAATCCTGCTTATCCGCTGGAACTCTTGTTAAGGGTGATCAGTGTTTCTGTAAAAACGGTCAAAATTATCCGCAACTTGCCAAAACTGGATATTTGAATTTTAAGAAAAGTGTTTGTCCATCATGGGAAAATTGCGGTCGGGTATATCATTGGTTTCCGATCTACAATATTTGCCGCTTTTTTATTTTTATAACAACCAAAATGTTTATTTTGAAGATAAAATTTTATTATGGATCATGAATTTTGCAACGATATTTATTACCTGGAAAATTCGCAATCTTTCAGGAAATCGGGTTGGAATGGCAATTGCGCTTTCACCCCGAAAAATATTGATTTTATGTTCTAAGTTCGAATGAACCGGATTTTCAAACACACGGTTCACATTAATTATTGAAAAACATTAAAATCAGGATGATAAACGTTCTTATTACTCTATCGGAGTATGTTTTTCTCTAAAAAGAGAAAACGGTGATAAATGGCGCCATATGCGGAGGGACAACATGCACAACACCATAAAGGCTCAAGAGAAATCTCTCAACAGTATTTTAAATGGCGACTATATATTTTCTGTGCCGTCTTATCAGCGGCCATATTCCTGGACAGAAGATAATGCAGCGGAACTATTTGACGATTTATTTGATGCTTATCAAAATAAAACAAGCGAGGATGATTCTTACTTTCTCGGCAGTCTGGTGTTGAAAAAGGATTCCTATAAACCGAATTCCGATATTATAGATGGTCAACAACGTTTAACAACAATAACAATTTTACTCGCTATATTGCGCGATCAATTAGTCTTGCCAAAGGAAGATCAAGTAGAGTCGAAAAAGGAAGATGAAAAATATAAAAAATATGCAGAAGATATAAACAAACGAATTTGCCTGACAGATGATGTATTCAACAGATCAGGTGAGGAGTCGACAGAAAATAAGTATATTTTAACGATAAGGAAAACGGAGGATCAGTTTTTTCCGGTAATATTAAGGAAAAAATTGAAGACAGAGAAACAAATAAGAAACACGGCGAAACGTGGATCCTTAATTATCCAGATAAACTAACGGATGCTATAGTAAGAATTATCGAAAATAGAAATATTTTATGGGAAAAGAGTTTTAAGCTAACGAAAGAAGAAAAATTTGAATTTTCCAAATTTATTTTGAAAAACTGTTATCTTGTTGTTGTCGAGACGCCGAATGAGGAAAGTGCATTTCGTATATTTTCTGTGTTGAATGCGAGAGGATTAAGTTTAACAGTTGCAGATTTATTAAAGGCCGAACTGATTAGCTCGATTCCCGATGATGATCAGGACGACTTTACAAAGAAATGGGAAGGTTATGAAGAAGCGTTAGGCCGGTCGGACTTTACCAATCTATTTTCCTACATTCGTATGATATATGCAAAAGACAAATTGCGTAAAACGCTTCTTAAAGAGTTCCATGAATATGTGATTGACGTTAAAAACGAAAATTCCAAGGCAGCTTTTAAAGATGCGGAAGACTTCATTAATAACGCATTGGATAAATATGTAGCCGCTTACAAAGTGATCAAGAACTGCTCGTATAAAGATGAAAGTGAAGGAATTAATCTTCATTTCAAAAATAAGGAAGAAAAAGATCGTTATTTCAAATATAAGGGCGAAATTAATCGTTATTTCAAATATCTTAATAGACTGGATAACTCCGATTGGTTACCGCCTGCTATCGAAGTAATGAAATTTTACAAATATAGATTTACGAATAAAGATATGGATGAATATTTACTCCAATTTTTAAAAAAGTTTGAACGGTTTGCCTATGGGCAATTTATTTTACGCACGACAGTTAATAACAGGATTAAAAAATATGGCCATTTGTTGGGTGATATTCAAATGTTCGGAGGGGCAGAACAAAGAGATTTCATGAACGATTTGATAACAATGTCTAGTTTGGAGTTGAGCGATAACGAGAAGCTGCAAATTAAAGAGATTCTTAGCGGTGATATTTACGATAAGCCTACTATCAGATTGCCTTTGTTATTACGGTTAGATGAAATTTTGTCCACCGGATCAGCGACCTATGACTACAAGACGATTAGTATTGAACATGTATTGCCTCAAACAAGTGATAATATAGAAAGTTGGACGCAAGCTTTTCCGGATGAAGAAATCAGAGCCAAATGGGTCAATAAGCTTGCAAATTTGGTGCTTTTAAATGGACGAACCAATTCTTCTGCACAAAATTATGATTTTGAGACAAAAAAAGAAAAATATTTCAAAACAAAAAATGAAAGTACCAGCGGGGTTACTAATTTTGCGCTTACAAGTCAGGTTATTCAGAAAAATGAATGGACACCTGAGGTACTTGAAAAGAGACAAAAGGAGCTACTTTCCACCTTTGACGCAATTTGGGATTTAAATTCTAAGGATAGCTAAGAGGTTGACACTATTTCTATCATAGTACCTTTGATGCGGCAAAATACGCACGTAATTTAACGCAATAATGATTGAATAATACCGCTTTAAATTTGTTTGTGATTAAATAGTTGCAAATTCAGTTGTTACAAATGGTGCTAAGCTGCGCTGAATGTGAACACGTTCAGGCTGGAAATTTTTGGAAATTGTTTGGTAGAAGTAATTTTTGGAAATTGTTTGGTAGAAGTTTTGATGAATGCTTTATTTTATGCCGGAAAAGCAGGTTTTCGGTATAGAAATCTCTTGATGGGAGTTCACACTGAAAAATTTACGTATTTTTCAGAACGGGATTGATAAGTTTACACGCGTTCAACATCTGAAAAATTTAAACAGGTCAAAGCCTGCAGCCTCGGGCTTTGAAACAATAGCGAATGAAAAATCGCATAAAATAATCGTAGCCGGAAAGTGTTTTACTCAGGTGCTTCGCCGCGTAATGACACCATTTGTCGCTAATAAAGCCTTTTCGACATTCAGTCTCTCGCGATCGCGATGACCATATGGGGGCTGTCGATCACTGCTGAAAGTTTTCTATCTCAAACGTTACTCAAGCTCGTTTATCGGCGAATAGTGAGGCTTTTCGTCTATCGACGATATAGAGCCTTTCAGCAAACCGGATTGATAACAAAATCTCCGCTATTCAGCCTGACAAAGTTGAATGAAGCTAGAAAAATATGTTGAATTCAATATTTCATAAATCTGTGCGCTATGTCTCCGCCCAAAATTATGCAAGGATAAGGAATTCGATTTAGTAAATCCCTTCTGGATTTTATCTTTAAAAAATTAAATATTAAGTGAATAGCTATCATGGGGAAATATTTATGAATAGAGAAGAGTTGAAAAAAGCAGCTTTAGAACTTTTTGACAAAATTGCCGACGAGCATCC
>CAMLLT010000174.1 GCA_946480935.1 uncultured Bartonella sp.
CGGTTGGTTGTCACCAGTCCGGCGCGTTTATGGTAAAGCCAGACGCGGGTGCGCTCAATGGGGGGCAAAGGTTTGCCGTCAACAGTAATTGCGTCGGTGCGTTTGACATTGAATGCGGGCGTATCAAGAACCTTGCCATTCACCGCAATACGACCTGCGGCAATCATGGTTTCGGCATCACGCCGCGAGGCTATTCCGGCACGCGCCAACCTTTTGGCAATACGTTCACTGCCATCGCCTTCTTCACCGGTTTTTACCTTCGGCGATTTTGTGTCCTTTTTTCCACGCGGGCCGAAATTATTTCTTGTGTCCCCCCGGTCGTTTTGCGGTTTCTTATTGCCGCGATCATATGTCATCTCACATCATCCTTTAGAAGCACCGGGGCGCATTGTTAATTTTTTACCGCTCTAGCTTATTTTTTTCTGATATGGAATCTCTTTCGTCAGTTGTTTTTGATAAACTGTCATAAATGACACAAACGGCGGATAAAATCCAATTGTTCCGGCTCTTCAAAATAATTGAAAGGCAAAAATGACAAAAACGCCGATGGAAATAGCACTTGAAGAGGCAATTTCGGCAAATGCCAATGACGAAGTGCCGGTTGGCGCCGTTATTGTCAAGGACGGTCAAGTGATCGCCAAGGCTTCCAATCTCACTCATAAAAAGTTTGATCCGACAGGTCACGCGGAAATGCGGGTTATTCGTATGGCATGCGAGGCGCTTCAAAGCGAGCGATTGGTCGATTGCGACCTTTATGTGACATTGGAGCCCTGTACAATGTGCGCAGCTGCCATATCTTTTGCCCGTATCAGGAGACTTTATTTTGCTGCAAGCGATGAAAAAGGTGGTGCGGTTGAGCATGGTGTCCGCTTTTATAGCCAGCCAACATGTCATCATCGTCCGGAAGTTTATTCCGGCTTGGGCGAAAGACAGGCTTCCGGCTTATTGAAAAATTTTTTTGCTGGAAAAAGGGAAGAATGATGAAAACAGTAAAATTCCCGAATGGTTCGATCGTACCTGCTTTAGGACAAGGTACATGGGGGATGGGAGAGGGGATTTCTCCCGCAGACATTGAAGCTGATTCTCTGCGCGCCGGCCTTGATCTCGGATTGAAGCTCATTGATACGGCGGAAATGTATGGAAATGGTGGTTCCGAAAGAGTGGTTGGTAAAGCACTTGTCGGGCGACGCGACGATGCCTTTGTTGTTTCAAAAGTTTTACCGAGCCATGCTTCACAAAAAGGCACAATCGAAGCATGCGAACGCAGCCTTAAAAATCTGAAAATTGAAAAAATCGACCTTTATCTTCTTCATTGGCAAAGCAGTGTTCCTTTGAGCGAAACAGTGGAAGCTCTGGAAAAACTTGTTACACAAGGCAAAATCGGCGCATGGGGAGTTAGCAATTTCGATACCGCACTTATGCAAAACCTTGCACAAATAGCAGCAAAAGGACACATTGCGACCAACCAGATACTTTATAATTTGTCACGTCGCGGACCGGAATTCGATCTTATCCCATGGTGTGAAGATCATAATATTCCGGTTATGGCCTATGCACCGATCGAACAGGGCCGGATCATGAAAAACCATGATCTTCTGGACCTTGCGGGGAAGCTCAATGTTGCACCATCAGTTCTTGCTCTTGCATGGGTTATCCGCAATCCGCTGATGATTGCTATCCCGAAGACCTCGTCAATTAAACATTTGCGTGAAAACACCAAAGCGCTGGCGCTCACACTTGATCACGATGTCCTGCAAGCTCTTGATAAAATATTTTTGCCTCCAACACGAAAACAGCCGCTCGAGGTTATTTGATAAAAGTAAAGTTTGAAAGTCGAAAGCTTGGAATGAGCGGGTGGAGAACGGTGAGAAACATTGTATAACAAGAACGACTGTTTTTGACCTTTTGAAGCGAAGAAGACTTAAAAATGTCGAACTTGGAAGAGCAAGAACACTCATTTCAGGAAGTCTAACTCGTTTTCGAATAGTCTGTTTGCCCGATGATCGGATTGGAACCTCTACCGGAAAACTCTATTGATTGAAGATTGACGTATTGAGCAATTGAAACAGTGAGTGAATTGAACAGAGAACACTAATTTTATCAGGCGTTTTACGAATAAAAATGACCGGCAAGGCATTCACCTAAGGCGAGTTTTCGGGGTGGCAGAATAGCGGCATTTATTGAGAAAAATAGATCTCATATGCACTGATTGCTATATTCGTTTGATGGGGCGAAAGGTTTTCAATCCGGCATCGGCTCGACTATTGCGATACAAGTTTGGAGTTTTTCACATTGTCGATCTAACATGTGATGAGTGAGGTCAATCTAACATGCGCTGAAAGGGGCAATATGATATGTGACGGCAGAGTAAGATGGCATGAAAAGAAAAACAGAATGACTTCCCCAGTGCTTCAGCTAGCGAACAAACAGTTCTCATGCCCTTCAAATAAATAAACTTGAACTTTCTCTTATTGGGGAGACGACCGGAATGTCTCGACAAAAGGGTAAAGATTTCAAGAATGGGACAACCAATATATTTAAAATGGCCACCAGCTCTTTTTGCCCGAGGTTTCCTTTAGGTCTTTTTTCCTCTCACGCTCTTTTTTCGCTTCGTCCTCGCCTTTATCCCCAATTGGTGCGGAGGCAGCCGGTTGACGGTAACTCAGGGGCGGTTCGCTTAAATATTTGCGTGTGGTTGGAGAGCCGCCTTCATTTTCTTTTTTGCGGCGTAAATATTCGGCACGTTGTTCCTTATCGTTATTGACCTGCTCGTTGCGATGAATACCGTCAAGCCATTCGGTCGATCCGGTAGGTTTTGTTTCTTTGCCGCTATCCGGAACAATTGGCGAAACATAATTCGGATTGTTCTGGTTCGCTGTTGCTTCGTCACGCAATCTCTGCCGCTTTTGTTCCGGCGATTCCGGCCAATCAGGTGTTCCGGTCTGGGCAACGTCGGTTTGCGGTTGTGGTAAAACACCTTTTGTACCGGGAGCCGGACGGACAAGCTCGGGACGCGGTTTGGTGTCAACCTGATTTTTATTGGTGTTGGATCTGATTGATGCAATATTCGAGAAATCGTCAATCAGTTGCTTCCCGGTGGATTTATCTGTTCCATAAGTCGGACTGGAAACACCACATCCTGTCAGCATAAGACCGGCCGTAACCATACTCGATACAATAAATGCTACTTCGCGTTTCTTCACTGCTAATCCGTTTTCCCGGCTGTGCCGCCAAAAATTGCTTTTACCATTCCACCCTGAGGCAGATAACAACCATGATATTGTACCGTTAATTGGCACCTATAATCCATTTCCATATCATGACATATGCCTCGACGGCAATCCCCAGCAACCAGGAAGTAGTGAAGTTCACTCAAGAGACAATCTTTACTGGCAAAGACGAAAACTTTGCCAGTGTTTTTTTCGTCAGATCAGATTTTGCCAAGTGCATGAAGTTCATGTAAGGCGGCGGCATCACGTGCAGACACATCCGGATATTCAGGATCACTTCCGACATCCTGTGTATAGCGCCAGGAACGCGAACATTTTTTACCGTCAGCTCTATGAAATTCAACAGCAACGCCCTTGACATCCTCAAGCTTGAAAGCATCTTCAGGGGCTTCAGCATTGGTAATGACAATATCGCTGGTTATAGCAATTTCCGCCATATCCATACCCTCTACCGCTTCCAACAAGTCGAGATCCGAAATATAGACAACAGGGGCTGCTTCCAGAGAAGAGCCGATATGTTTTTCTGCTCGTTCAAGTTCCAATGCGCCTGTGACAACTTTACGTACCTGACGGATTTTGCGCCAACGTTCATTCAGTTCATTGTCACACCAGCTATCGGGTGTCTTGCGGAATTGCTCGAAGTGAACCGATTTGCTTTCCGGATGACGTTCCAGCCAGGCTTCTTCCATTGTGAATGGCAGCATCGGCGCAAGCCATGTGACCATGCGTTCAAAAATTTCACGTACAACATGGATGGCGGATTTGCGTTTTATAGAAGAAGGCGCATCACAATAAAGCGAATCTTTGCGAATATCGAAATAGAAAGCCGAGAGGTCAACGATTGAAAAATCAAGCAAGGCGCGGGTAATGCGTTTGAAATCAAACCCGTCATATGCATCATTAACGAGCCTGTCCAACTCATAAAGGCGATGCAGCATGAACTTTTCAAGGTCCGGCATATCTTCATAGGCGATATTTTCGCCCTCGTCATAGGCGAGTGTGCCAAGCATCCAGCGGATAACATTGCGGAGTTTCCGATAGGAATCGACATTGGTCTGAATGATATTTCTTCCCAGACGCTGATCTTCCCAATAATCGGTTGTCATGACCCAAAGGCGCAAAATATCGGCACCGGAAGTGTTGATAACATCTTGAGGTGCTACGGTGTTACCCAATGATTTCGACATTTTCTTGCCTTGTTCATCGAGCGTAAACCCGTGGGTTAGAACGGTATTATAAGGAGCTCTTCCGCGCGTTCCGCAGCTTTCAAGCATTGACGAGTGGAACCAGCCGCGGTGTTGGTCGGAACCTTCAAGATAAAGGTCGGCAGGCCATTTCAAATCAGGGCGGTCTTCAAGAGTAAAGACATGCGTACAACCCGAATCGAACCAGACATCGAGAATGTCATGAACCGGTTGCCAATCTTCTTTGGCATGTTCACCAAGAAAACGTTCTCTCGCACCTTCCTTGAACCATGCATCGGCACCTTCTTTTTCAAAAGCCTCGACAATACGCTTGTTGACAGCCTCGTCTTTGAGAATTTCGCCATTTTCTTTAACGAAAATTGCAATGGGAACACCCCAGGCGCGTTGACGCGATAATACCCAGTCAGGACGATCTTCCATCATTGCGCCGATACGGTTCTGTCCTGCCGGCGGAACGAAACGTGTATCGTGAACAGCTTTGAGGGCGCGTTCGCGTAATGTGGTCCCATCGGCCAGTTTTTTGTCCATATAGACAAACCATTGCGGTGTGTTGCGGAAGATAACAGGTTTTTTCGACCGCCAGCTATGCGGGTAAGAGTGCTTGATACGCCCGCGGGCAAA
>CAMLLT010000175.1 GCA_946480935.1 uncultured Bartonella sp.
TCTTTTAAGCCGGTATATTTACCGACCACAGCAATGGTGACTTCGCCTTCCGGATTATGAAGACGACGATTAATTTCAATCCAGCGATCCATTTTCGGTTCCGGAGCCGGATCAATTCCGAAAGCAGCCAGAACTTCCGAATCCAGCCCCTCGCGATGGTAGGCTATCGGAACGTCATAAATCGTATCGACATCAAGTGCCTGAATAACAGCCGACGGACGGACGTTACAAAATAGTGAAAGTTTGCGCCGTTCCGATTCCGGAATAGCCCGATCGGCACGCACCAGTAAAATATCCGGAGCAATACCCACCGATTGCAATTCACGAACCGAATGTTGCGTCGGTTTGGTTTTTAATTCTCCGGCAGCAGGAATATAGGGCATCAATGTCAGATGCATATATACCGTTGTGTGAGGCGGTAATTCGTTATGGAGCTGCCTTATTGCTTCCAAAAACGGCATTGCTTCGATATCGCCGACCGTGCCACCAATCTCGCATAAAACGAAATCGTAATTCTCATTCCCTTCCATAATGAAATTTTTGATTTCATCGGTAACATGGGGAATGACTTGAACTGTCGCGCCGAGATAGTCACCGCGTCGTTCACGCTCGATGATATTTCGATAAATGCGGCCGGTCGTGATATTATCCTGCTTGTTTGCCGAACGGCCGGTAAAACGCTCGTAATGTCCGAGATCAAGATCGGTTTCGGCGCCGTCATCTGTCACGAAGACTTCTCCGTGCTGATAAGGCGACATTGTGCCGGGATCAACGTTAAGATAAGGGTCTAGCTTGCGAATCCTTACACGGTACCCGCGAGCCTGTAACAATGCAGCTAAAGCTGCTGCGGCAATGCCTTTTCCAAGGGAAGAAACCACGCCACCAGTAATAAAAACATATCGTGCCATGGGCTTATGGAGATAACTGTTCATTGATGATTCTTCCAGAAAAAAATTGGGTTTTTCGCAATTTTTTCTTTTTAATTACGATTCTCGAAGAGACACCCGAAAGACCCTATTTTTATGTTCTATGCGGATTTTTATATCAAAAAATCGACCGAAAAACTTGAAAAACTGATTCGCTTTTTCAAAATAAGTCGTTGTTTTGATTAACAAAAAGCCCCGTATTAAACGGGGCTATTAAAAGTGGATTTTTCACGATCTCAAAGCACAACAACTTCTGTACCGACATCGACCCGATCATAAAGATCAAGCACGTCATCATTGATCATACGGAAGCAGCCATTGGAAGCAGAAGAACCAATTGTCCAAGGCTGGACTGTCCCATGAATACGAATATAGGTATCTTTATTACCCTGCCAGAGATAAAGTGCACGTGCGCCGAGCGGATTTCCCGGCCCTCCATCCATACCATTGGCAAATTTTGCGTAATGCTCGGGACTGCGCTTGACCATATCTTTTGTCGGAATCCAACGTGGCCATTCCCGTTTAAAACGAATATTGGCAGTTCCTTTGAACTGAAGCCCGATTTTACCGACCGCAATTCCATAGCGCCTTGCTGTTGTCGGTGTCTCAATCAGGTAGAGGAAATAATTCTTGGGATCGATAACAATCGTCCCCGGTTTATAACCGGAGAAGGATACGGTCTGCGGACGATATTTTTCCGGTACATTATAACTTTTTACAGTTGGTATCTGAATATGTCCAACGGGCGCAACCGATGCGACTTGCGCATTATCGGCATCATCGCTATCAGCAATTTCTTCTGAAAAGGCAGCATTACCTGACAAAAAAAACAAGCCGGACAAACCGGCAATCAATAAACGGTGGATCATTTCAACTTCAATTCCGCGATGAAAGTTCGAGAGATTTTACAACAAATTCGGTTTTAGCAACACTATTGCTGTTCATACGACCAAATTTGTTTGTCCTCAATCTTTTTCAAGTAGCGATATAAAAGTTGATTGACCGCTATGGCAGTCATGCAACACTTTGTTAAGATTTGGAATTTTTTTCCATTTGTCCAGGTGGAAGCTATTCTACCAATAGTGATATTTCGCTCTGCCGTGCGCAAGAGAAAATAATGTTAAAATCCACGTTCAAACCGCCAGATAAAAAATTCCGCATAGAAATTCAATTTGTTTTCTTGCTGTTCTAACCGAATTTTCTGAAAGAATACCATTCTTTTTTCGATAAGCCCGACAAAATATCTTAAAACCGAATTCTCAACTGGCTGAAGAGTTTATCCGGCGATAAAAAATATTTAATGAATGTGCCGAACTATTATAAAATTTTTCAATATTTTTTTGGGTCTGAATATTCAATATTTTTTGAGCTTGAAAATTCAATATAAGACAAACGAGTAGCTCAAAAAAATAAAGGGCGAAATCGCCCTTTATTTTCAGTAACTGATCAACCGCAATATCAAAACCCTACGCCAAACCTTTGTTTAATTGTTTGGAACCGGATTTTCCTGTTGCTGCGGCACCGGATTTTCCGTAACCGGAGCTGATTTGTTGCCATCAGTGGAAGATTTTTGAGCATCCGGCGTTGTCGTGTTTTGACCACCCTTCTGATCTTTACCACCAGACTGGTCAGAACCTGTCGGCTGATTTGCATTATTTGCCGGTGTTCCACCCTCACCTGTCGGTATCTGTTCTGTTGCAGTCGACGGTGTATTTTGAGTCGGAGCTTTTGTTTCCTTTGCAGGAATACGATTGATAATATCGGCGGCAGGATTGGAAACACTATCCAAAACCACAAGAGCAATCGATGTTGCAAAAAAACAGAGTGCAAGAATTGCAGTCAGCCGTGTCAGCGCATTTTTTGTACCGCGTGCTGTCATAAAGCCGGAACCACCGCCAATACCCAGACCACCACCTTCAGAGCGCTGTATCAATACAACGCCGACAAGTGCGATGACAATTAAAAGATGAATGACAATCAATACTGTCTGCATAAGCTCTGCTCTATTATTACCGTTCGCGGCTGTTTACACGTAATTTTTAAATAATCCAAGAGGCAAGACAAAAATCTTCAACTATAATTTTCGATAAGCACCGCAAATCGCCAGAAAATCATTTGCTTTCAAGCTTGCTCCGCCGACCAGCGCACCGTCGACATTATCAACACCCAATAATTCGACAGCGTTATCGGGCTTGACCGAGCCGCCATAAAGCAAACGGAAGAGTTTTCCCGATTGGCCAAAACGGGCAACCAGTTTATTGCGCATAAATTCATGGACATCGCCAACGTCTTTAGCTGTCGGTGTTTTACCGGTACCAATTGCCCAAACCGGTTCATAGGCGATTACGGTATTTTGTGGCGTTGCATGACCGGGAACAGAGCCAGCCAACTGGTTTTCAATGACGTCAAGTGTCTTTCCACTTTCGCGCTCTTCAAGTTTTTCGCCAACACAAATTATCGAAACCAGACCGGCTCGCCAGGCCGCTTCAGCTTTTTGCCGAACAAGATCATTGCTTTCATGGTGGTCATTGCGTCTTTCCGAATGGCCAACAATGACGTAACTCGCTCCGGCCTCTTTGAGCATAGGAGCGGAAATATCTCCGGTATGGGCACCAAAGTCGGCTGTGTGGCAATCCTCTCCGCCAAGAAGGAGTTTTTCGCCATCAAGACTGTGAGCGGCTCGGGAGAGCAAGGTAGCCGGTACACAAATTAATGCTTCGAATAAACGTCCAAGATCCGAATTTACACCAGCGGAAATTGCCCGAAGCTCGGCAAGAGATTCGCCAGTGCCATTCATTTTCCAATTTCCTGCAACAAGCGGTCTAACATTCGGTGTCATGATTTTTCCTCAATAACAGTCTTAAAACAGCGCATTAATAGCCTTAACTAACAAATTACACTACTAAAGCAAGTGTTAAACCTTGCATATTGCGCGCCTTTGTTGCACATCCTATCAGAGCTTGTTGCTTAAATGAAGCCAATTAAAACGGAATTCGCCGATGCTTGATAAAATACGAAGTGCTGTTAATTCTTGGATTGCCAAGGTTTTCCTCGGTTTGCTCGTTCTATGCTTTGTCCTTTTATGGGGAGTGCCGGAATTAAGAAGAACCAGTGGACATGACTTGTTCACCTCGGGAAAATCCACGATCAAAGCCAATACTTATAGATTGGCATTGCAAGATCAGATCATGCTTTTTTCAAGTTCCAATCGTCTGTCACGTTTGCTTTCCAAAGGGGAAGCTACGCAATACGGTCTTCCGCAAATGGCGCTTAACCAGCTTCAGCAGGATGTATTGCTCGACGAGCAAGTTCGGCTAATGAAAATCGGCGTTTCGAAAAATGGTATTGCCCGCGCTATAAGTGCCGACCGTATTTTTCAACAGCAAGGGCAATTCGATCGCACTATTTTTCTCAGCTACCTCAAACAAGAGGGGCTTCCCGAGACTGATGTCATTGACTTCTTGGCTGGCAAAGAGAAACGTAACCAGCTTGTCTATTCTGCAGTTAAAGACATGGCTGCGCCCGACGTATTTTACTCTGCGCTCTTAAATTACCGTAACGAAACACGCTCCGTCGATTATCTTCTCGTGACAAAAAAAGAAATTGGCGAAATTAAAGACCCCACTTCCGAACAATTGCAAAAATCGTTTGACACCCACAAAGCCGAATTTCACGTACCCGAATATCGTCAGGTCACTTTAATGGAGATGACACCGGAAAGCTTACTTAGACCTGCCGATATTTCCGAGGATGAAATCAAGGATTATTATTCCCGCAATGCTTCGCGTCTTATTTCACCCGAGGAACGCACGGTTCAAATATTGCGCTTCAAAACGAGACAGGAAGCAGACAACGCTTTCGCCAAGCTCCGGGATGGAACGACTTTCGAAGATCTCGTCAAAAGTGAACATAAAACACTGGAAGACATTACAAAAGGTCCCGCAGCAAAAACCGGTTTTTCGTCGGCCATTGCAAGAGACATTTTCGAGCTTGAACCGAACAAGGTCAGTGACGTCATCAATGATCTTGAAGGACCGGTCATCGTGCGTGTTGTAAAAATTACGCCGCAAGGTCCTACTCCATTGGAAAAAGCCGCACCGGATATCC
>CAMLLT010000176.1 GCA_946480935.1 uncultured Bartonella sp.
AGTAATGGAAGAAATCCGTTCAACACAAGTTGTACTCGCGTCCCGCCCGCATGGAGTGCCTGTCAAAGAAAATTTTGCTTTTGAAACAGTGAAGCTTCCGGAACCGAAGAGTGGCGAAGTGTTGATAAAGATCCTTTATCTTTCACTGGATCCTTATATGCGTCAACGCATGTCGGATGAGCCATCTTATGATAAGCCGGTTGCGATCGGTGATGTTATGATCGGTGGTACTGTGGGGGAAGTTGTCATCTCTAACCACAAAGATTTCAAAAAAGGCGACAAGGTTTTATCGGCAAGTGGCTGGCAAAGTTACAGCATTGAAAAAGGTGAAAACCTAAAAAAACTCGACAATTTTGACGCGCCATTATCAACCGCTTTGGGTATTCTTGGTATGCCGGGTTTTACTGCCTATGCCGGAATGCGCAATATCGGTAAACCGAAAAAAGGTGAGACAGTGGTTGTTGCAGCAGCAACCGGCACTGTAGGATCCATGGTTGGGCAACTCGCAAAAATCGCAGGAGCCAAGGCAGTCGGTATTGCCGGCGGGCCGGAAAAATGTTCCTTTGGTCGTGATGTGTTGGGTTTTGATGTCATGCTTGACCATAGAAACACCGATTTTGCCGAACGTCTCGCCAAGGCCTGCCCGGAAGGTATTGACGTTTATTATGAAAATGTCGGCGGAAAGGTGTGGGACGCAGTATTTCCCCTTTTAAATCCTTTTGCCCGTATACCTGTTTGCGGTCTGATTGCCCAATATAACGGCGTCAAGAATGCGGGCAACGAAGTTGATCGCGTACCGCAATTGATGAAAACGATCCTTATAAAAAGTTTGCTTGTTCGCGGTTTTATCGAGCGGGAATTCGAACATCAAAGACCCGAATTCATTGTTCAGGCACAAGAATGGTTGAAAAAGGGCCACCTTAAATATCGTGAAGATATTACCGAAGGTTTGGAAAATGCACCGGAAGCTTTTATCGGTCTTCTTCAGGGTAAAAATTTCGGTAAAGTCATCATTCGCTTATAGTGGTTCTGCAAGCTTGATAATGGTGCTGTCAGATAGCACCATTATTCAAGGACTTTTCAAAATCCTTTTGAAGAGCCATTAATAGAAACCGATCGGGAAATAACGCAGATAAAGTTCTGTGAGTTTGCCTTTGCGTTCCAGTGATTTCAATGCGTAATTTAGCGCGTCAACCAGTTGGGAATTATCTTTCTGAACCGCAATTCTAAGGCCGCTTTGTAAAAATTGTGGAGCAATATAGGCATCTCCTACAAAGCGACAACAATTTTCCGATTGGGGATTGTTCAACCATTGCGAAAATCCCATTCCGTCGCCGAAAGCAAGATCAATGGTTTTGGCTTTTAATGCTGCCCGCAAGCTTTCATCATTCTCGAATGGCTGCCATTTGGTATCAGGGAAATAGGCGGCAAATAGGGCTTCATGAGCACTGTTATGTACAATGCCTATTTTGTATTTCTTCAAGTCTTTTTCGACAGGGTCGGTGAGCGCAATATTTCCCGAACTTACAAAGCGCGCCGGAAATCTCAGGTAACTCTGCGTAAAAATCAGGCTTTTGGCAGTCTCCGGTGTTTCATTCATACCGGCAATAATTGCTTCACCCTGATGATTGTTGATATGTGAAACAAGTTCGTCCCACGGTAGAGCTTCTACCTCACAAACCTGTTGCAGTTTCAGTTCCGTACAGATAGCTCGTAATAGATCAATATTATATCCTGAAAGCCTTCCGGTTCGATCAACAAAATTGAACGGAGGAAAATCGACAGTGGTCAAGAACCGAAGTCTTGAAAGAGTGCCGAGATTGGGGTGGTTCAATCGTTCCTGCGCATCGAAAAAATGCGGCAGCACGGCTGCTTCGTCTGCCTTTCCCGTTGCCGGCCAAAGGGTGCAGAGCGAAAAGAAAATCCACGCGGTAAACGATATTTTACGAAAAAGCATAACATTTATCCGCTTAACACAAATGGTATGAAGTCGACAACAAAAAGGACAGGCAAGTGTTCTATTCATGCCTGTCCCGTTTATTCATTCAGATAAGATTTTCACTGGCATGGCGCAAAAAATCAGGTCCTACACCAATGATTTTTTCGTCTTCCGGCCCGATTGCCGAAATATTGCGGTCGGCATAAGGAATAGACAGAAGCACGCGGCGGATTACAGCGAGTCGTGCCCGCCTTTTATCGTTGGATTTAACAATAGTCCAAGGTGCCATGGCTGAATGGGTACGTTCAATCATGCGGTCGGCAGCTTTGCCATATTCATCCCAAAGCGTAATTCCCGCTTCGTCCATTTTTGAGAATTTCCAGTGTTTGAGCGGGCTATGGCGGCGTTCATGGAAACGTTTCAATTGCATTTCCTGCCCGATATCGAGCCAGATTTTGAAAAATCTTATGCCATCCGAAACAATCAGTTTTTCAAATGTCGGTGCTTCTGCAAGAAATGTTTCAACTTGGGCGGGGCTTGCGAATTTCATCACCGATTCGACGCCGGCGCGGTTATACCACGAACGGTCGAATGTGACGAATTCACCATGGGTCGGAAAATGACGCACATAACGCTGGAAGTACCACTGACCGCTTTCTGTTTCGTCGGGTTTCGGCAAAGCGACATTGCGCGCAGTACGAGGGTTCATATATTGGCGAAGTGTAAAAATTGTACCGCCTTTACCGGCGGCATCACGTCCTTCGAACAAAGCAACAACTCTTTCACCGGTTTCAAGCAGCCAGGATTGAAGCTTGACCAGTTCAATCTGTAACGCTTGCAGCGTTTCTTCATATTCCTTGCGGGGCATTTTTTTGTCGTAAGGATAGTTTCCCGATGTCAAAGCGTTTTTCTGGATCCATTCGGGAAGTTTCGGTTCGTTCACATCAAAAATGCGTTTTTTCCCGGCAACCGTAAGTTTGATACCGACATCATCTTTTTCATGTTTTGTTTCGTCTGATTTTTTTGATTTTTGAGCCACAATAATTCCCTTATCAATAAAACAACCGCTTTCATAAACACAGTCAAAAAACCAATTATTGAAACCGGTTGGAAGCTTTGTTCAAAATAAAATCCCTCTGAGTGCAATGTGCCAGGCACAAAAATACTACCCAATAAAATTGACTATAAAACTTCATCTTCAAAAAAAAAATGGCTTTTCAGTTCTTTTGTTGAAAAAGTTAAGGCGTTTTTTCAAATCATCAAATGACACGGGGAAAAAGTTAAAAATTCTAACCGGCTAAAGAGGTCAATGACCTTTTCCGTCTGTTGTCCGGTTTCCCGAATTCTTCAACCTGTCATACTTTAATCCTGAAACGGCGCTCAAAAAACGGATTTGGAAGGTCGGATTGATTTTTTGATTGGAATGATTGGAAACGTGGTTTTTGCCCTTATCAAAAGCGCATCTGTCGGGAATTTGTATCGTCAAATGTCGATGTTCGGGTGCGTTTTTATTGACGTTTCACTGTAGCTCAAAAGGCAAAAATATATTTGTGAAAGTTTCATAGCTTAGCTCGAGCTTGCAATATGGGAGGAGGCGATAAAAATTGCCGCATCAATCGATTTTTGTAATCCCTCTTTATGCTTCGATCGGGTTTTCAAACTTCGGCATTGACCGTTCTTAATAATCTACTTTTGTTAGATAAAGTCCGGAAGGTGGAGCAACCATACCGCAACGCTGGCGATCTTTGGCATTCAATGCATCTTCAAGGTCATCTGCCGTCCACCGGCCAACACCCACTTCCATCAAGCTTCCGGCAAAAGAGCGTATCTGGTTATGAAGAAACGAACGGGCGCTTGCATAAATATGAATCTCTTCGCCGATGCGTTCAACATCAAGCTGGTCAAGGGTTTTTACCGGGCTTTTGGCTTGGCATTCGCTGGAGCGGAAAGTGGTGAAGTCATGGAGTCCCAAAAGCCGTTTTGCCGCTTCATCCATTTTTTCTGCATCAAGTTTTTTGGGCACCCACCAGACACGATTTGCTTTGAGGACTGCGGGAGCCCGTCTGTTCAAAATAATGAAGTGATAGTGGCGCTTTCGTGCAGAAAAACGCGCATCGAAATCGGCATCTGCCTCTTCCGACTGCAAGATGGCGACATTTTCTTTGTTAAGAGTCAAATGCGCATTAATGGCATCTCGTAAACGGTCGGCTCGAATATTTTTTTCAAGGTCAACATGCGCCACCTGACCTGTCGCATGGACACCGGCATCGGTACGACCTGCACCGAAAATTGTCACTTTTTCACCTGAAAACGCAAAAACGGCTTCTTCAATGGCAGCTTGAACGGTTCTTAAGCCATCCTGTCTTTGCCAACCGCAATAATTTGTCCCGTCATATTCAATTGTTAATTTGAAACGCGCCATATTAATAGACTTTGGTTACATGAAAACCATGCAAGAAAGTTTCAACATCCATGGCCTTGCCACCGGCTTTTTGAAGCCGTGTAATTTGCAAACGACCTTCGCCACAGTGGATTGTCAAAGTTTCAGGGTCGACATGACCGACACCCAGGGAGCGACCTTCAACGAGTTTTGCTTTTAATAACTTGACGCGTTCCTGTTTGCCCGAAATTTCCATCTCGCACCAGCTTCCCGGAAAAGGTGAAAGCCCGCATATACGTTTTTGCAGCTCTTTTGCCGGTTTCGACCAGTCAATACGGGTTTCATCCTTGGTGATTTTTTTGGCATAACTTTCCCCCTCCGGTTTTTGGGGGATAAGCGTCAAGCCACCCTGTTCCAGCTTCTCCAAGGCTTCCACCATGAGAGGAGCGGCAATTTTTTCCAACTCGTCATAAAGTTCGCCTGCTGTCATATCGGAGGCAATGTCGATTGATTTCGAAAGTGCGATAGGGCCGGTATCAAGCCCTTCATCCATTTTCATAATCATCATACCGGTTGTTTTATCACCGGCCATAATTGCCCGCTGGATGGGAGCCGCACCACGCCAACGCGGCAACAGTGAAGCGTGTCCATTAAAACAGCCAAAACG
>CAMLLT010000177.1 GCA_946480935.1 uncultured Bartonella sp.
TGCAGAATCTACAATTGTGACCCAACCGCCGTCTGTGCGTTCAAAATAATATTGGTCAGCTCCGCTCTCGTCGATAATATAGACGCCCGAATTGGTGATATGGTCTGTCGGCTGCTCACCGGCATTGTTGGCATGAGTGGCAAAATCATAAACATTATCAAGATTTAACTTTTTACTATGGTCATCGTAATAATCGTGAATAGCGATACTCGAATTCTTTGCCTCATGGAACGTGTAATCGTCAGTACCTGCTCCGTGATCGTTAATAATTACCTTGCTGTTGATATTATTGAAATGATAATGATCTGTGCCGTCTGTGTCGTTGATGACAATATTTGCCTTGCCATCTTCTGTGACAAAATCATTATCTGTTGCGACCATGGTGCCGTCGAAATTATAGTCGTCGCTATAATTGCTGTCACTCGTATCATTAATTGTGATTGTATTTGAATTTTTTCCGCTGGTTATAGTATTGCTGAAGTCATATTTATCGGCGCCATCCTTGTCGGCAATGTCGACTTTGGTACTTGCGGCAGAAAAATGATATTCATCAGCCGCCAATGTTCTGTCGTCAGCACTTCCCGCACCGGTATCCTTGATGGTTACAGAACCACCTGTGGTGCGATCGAAATTGTAGGCATCATTGCCGTTTTCATCGGCTATAGCAACCGTCGTATCTTCAATATGGTCAGTGGCGGATTCGTTATTGTTCTTTAGCGTTGCAAAGTCATAAATGTCGTTGCCACCAAGATAGATTCCGTCATTGAGGCTGTTAATCGTAATATCGGATTTTTTAGCATCGTGGAATGTAAAATAGTTGTCGCCCGAGCCAATATCATCAAGGCGGACTTTGCTTTGAACCCTGTCAAAGTGATATTCGTCCTTGCCGCCCTGATCTGTGATCAAAACATTCTGATTCTTGCCTTCAGCCAGGCTGTCGGATGTCACATCATTGAAATAATAAGCATCATCAGCGGTACCTTTATCCGTTACCGTGATTGTGTTGGCCGCGTTCGCCTTTGCATGATCAAAAGTATATTTATCAGCACCGTCCTGATCGGTAATATCGACTTTTGTTTCAGCAGCCGAAAAATGGTACTCGTCCTGAGCTGCGTCTTTATCGCTGATCGGCCCCTTGTCTTGAATATTGACGTAACCACCTTTTGCGCGGTCAAATTGATACTTATCGCTGCCATTTTCATCAACGATATCAACTTCGGAATTCTCGATATGGTCAGTCGCATCGGGTTTCTCGGAAGTCAAAGTAGCAAAATCATAGACATCGCTACCACTTAAACTGGTACCATCATTGATATCATTGAGATCATTGATTGTAACATGATTGTCTTTGATCTCGTGGAATTGGTACTGATCGTTACCGGCTGCCGAATCAATAATTTCTACGCGATTGATAGCCTTGTCAAAGTGGTAGAAATCACTACCGCCGGAATCGGCAATCTTGTTCTCGCCTGTCGAAGATTCAAAATTATAGCTATCGTTCGAGTCTCCTTTACCACTATCGACAATGGTATTATTGCCCGAAGAATTAACGAGATTGTAGATGTCTTCTCCTGCGCCTGCATATAACCGGTTATTACCGCTCGAGCCGTTAATGGCACCGCTTTGCGGATTTGTCATCTGCATGTCGAAAATGTTATTGCCATCACGCCCGTCAAAATAATAGGAAGTCGCAGTGTCGCCGATCAAAAAGTGATCATCGCCCTTGGTGCCGACAATTTCGGTAAAATTATGCATTTCGGCAACATCGCCATTACCGGTATCGGTAATCTTGTTATTGGCAACATCGTATGTCAGCCCTGGTAATCTATTTGAACCTTGCTGTGTTGTTACAGGATAATCATCTCCGAAGATCAGGCGGTTTGTACCACCTGCGCCATCATATTTGATATTGTTATTGAACTGGGAAGCATAAATCGTATCGTTTCCGCTGCCGCCATAAATTTCACGTGCATTCGGCGTTTTCGGCAAAACAATCGCATGATTTCCATTGATAACCGTATCCGGATGATCCCCGTTATACTGGTTGGTAAATTCGGATTTGGCTTTGGTTTCCTTACCCTCACCATCGACCCAGGTAATGTTGATATTGTTGCCGTTATAATCGACATTGCCCTTATAGTTTACGAAAATTTCGTTATCTTTCAGCTCGATACCATATTTGGCAACGAAATCCGCATATTCAGGACTTCCCTTCCAGATGATGGTCATACCATCAGGAATGCCGGTTATATCCTTGATGCGTTTACCGGCAACAGATTCCCCGCCTACCAACTGGTCGAAACTGACAATGCGCCCCAAACGGCGATCCAGATTGTTAGGACTGTTTTCTGTATTGACCTGACCATATTTGAAAGCACCATTATCCGCATGGACAACAAAACCATTCTCCTGACCGGCCTCATGGCGCAAATCAAGAATAGCAGGCTCGCCATATTGAACACCAAGATCAGGATTCGTACGCGCCGCAGTTGAACCGCCGCCCAAATGCCAAACGGTCGATTCCGTTCCGTTATCATTTCGAACGGTCGTTCTGGTACTGTTTACTTGATAAAGATTAGCCTTCTCGACAAAAGACAAGCCGGTCGGACCATCATTATCACCAGTCCCGTGATTATCGTCATTATCGCCATTATGACCACCACCATGATCATCGCCACTACCATTACCAGGATTGGTAGGCGTTGACGGTTCCGACGGTGACGATGGAAATACCGGCGAAGGCATTGGCTCGGACGGGCTGTTGGTCGGCAACTGAGCGCCGCCTCCCGATGTCGTTGACGGGACAAAACTTACCGTATCATCAAGTGCAGATGGCGGATTACCCAGAAAATCGGCCACAGACAGATGTGAATTGCTGTCGCCTTTCCCGCCACTCATGCCACCTGTCACGTCGTCGGAATCAAAATCTGTGCTTTCACTTACCGGTGCCGATTGGACAACGGCGACCAAAGGATCGACATTGCTTTCGCCCTTGATATTTTTTTCACGAATTTCACTCAGTTCGGGGCCAGGTTCAATCAAATCGGCACGCTGGAACAATTCATTCGAGGAGACGACAGTCCCATCGGTAAAAGTCAGATTGAACAAATTTTCGTGCATAGACGACATTTGCGCCGCCTGAACCAATGTCAGTTCGGAACCATCTTGCGTACGAATGACAACGTCACTCCCGCGAATAATAATTTCGACTTGGGAAATAGCTAGCGGTACATCGTTATCCGAATAAGTATCAACCAGAACGGACACGCCGTCCTTCTGCGGAAAAGGTAGTTTCATTGCGATATAACCCCTAAAATAATCCAATATCCCGACATTGAAGCAAACCCCTCAACTGGAAATATAGTTATAGCCTAGCTCTTTAACAAGCTCAATTGCGACACAGTGCCTCTCTCACTCGCTGAAGACAACCGACATTCCATCAATAAACGGTTTGAAAAGATATTGCAGAAATGTCCTTTGTCCGGCGAGAGCAAATGTTTCGACTGTCATTCCCGGAAATATCTTCAAATTTTTATTTTGCTTGGGATCCATTGTTACGGTCACTTCGTAATAACGTCCCCCCTTGTCTTCCTCGCCGACAGCATCCGCACTAATGACCGAGACTTTCCCTTTCAAGGTCGGGCTGCTGTAATTGGAAATAGCAAGTACCCTGACACGCACATCCTGCCCTACCCACAAACGGTCACGGTCTTGCGGGTTTACCTTGACATCAGCAACAAGCGGAACTTCGCTCGGTGCAATTTCGAACAGTTTTTCACCCGGCCGCAAAACCGCCCCCACATGGGGCATGACAACCTGTTGGATAATACCATCCACAGGCGAGACAACTTCCGAATTTTTTGCTCTCTGCCGGCTTGCTTCCCACTGCGCTTTTGCTGTCTCGAGTTTAACCTGAACTTCGGCAAGTTGCTTGTTGGCATCCTCGTTGAATTCGGTTCTATACATCGATATTTTGAGTTTTGCCTCGTCACGCGCGGCAGTCATTCCCGGCACTTTGGAGCGGGCATCGGCAAGTGTGCTCAAAACTTTCTGATATTCGAGCCGCCGTTGGACAAGCGTTGCTTCCGGTGCAGCCCCTCTTGCCACCAAAGGTTCCAGAAGCTTGATATGTTCATTTGACAATTGCATTTCAGCGCCGAGATTTTCAATTGCAATCGCATTAGACGCAAGCTGGGCTTCTTTTTGTTCATATTGGGTTTTGGCTATAGCAATTGACTCTTCGAGTGCGCGGCGGCGGGCATTATATAAATCGGTCTCATTATGGTAAATTTCGGCCAATTTCGGGTTGTTCGGTTCGGGTGGATTGAAATCCTTGCCGGCAAGCTCCGCACGCAGCCGCTGTTCACGCAGTTCATAGGCACGAAGGGCAATGAAATTGCTCTCGTTATCTTCTGCCACTGTCAAATTTTCAACATTTGCCAGAACCTGCCCTGCTTTGACTGTTTCACCATTGGTCACGAGCAGTTGTTTCAACACCCCGCCTTCCGGATGCTGTATCTCGATATTATGGCCTTCGACACGAATAATTCCGTGTCCGCGCACCAGAATATCAAATGGCCAGAATGCAGCCCACAAAAATGCAGCCAGAATACACAAAGCCAAAGCCCACTTCCCCTTCGGAATGAGCCAAAGCCGGTCGATTATTTTTCGACATTTACTGAGTTTTGTGGTTATTTGCATTGGTATCTTCAACACGTAATATAATAAAGTCGTCTGCATTATTGGGTACAATCAGATTATCAAATCTGATGTTTTTGATGATGGCGCCTTCTTTCTGCAATACAGCCATCGTTGCCACTGCACGATTGACCTGCATCAATAATGTATCACCTGTTGAAACATTTATACTACGTCCAACCGAATAAATGCGTAATTTTTCCGTTGTCAGAATGCTTTTATTTCTTAATGCCCATGCGCGCACTTCGTTTTGTTGAACACCTGTCAAATAGGT
>CAMLLT010000178.1 GCA_946480935.1 uncultured Bartonella sp.
AGGAAAAATACAAAATAATAAAGTGTAGCGATTTGCGACCAGAATACGCTACTTTCTGTAATGGGGGATGCCCCCAATATTCCAAGTGCCACCACATCAACAATAAACAGCCAATAAAACAGTTTGAAAGCCGGACGATAGCGCGCAGAACGCACTTTCGAGCGGTCAAGCCATGGCACGAATAACCAGATCAACACCGCCGCCATCAATATCAGCACACCGCCGAATGTCGAGCTGATCGGCCCGAAATCGAATGTAATGGCTCGCAACATGGCGTAAAAGGGCAGAAAATACCATTCCGGCACAATATGCGGTGACGTGGTCATGGTGTCACCGGCGATATAATTATCGGGGTGTCCCATATAATCCGGCATGAAAAACAAAAACCACGCAAAGAAAATCAGAAATACGCTGATTGCAAAAATATCTTTGATCGTTGCATAGGGTGTAAAAGGGACAGTTTCCGACGGCGATTTCACCTCTACCCCTGTCGGGTTGTTCTGCCCGACATGGTGGACAGCCCAGATATGCAAACCGATAAGAAAAACCAGAATGAAGGGAAAAAGATAATGCAGAGAATAAAAGCGGTTGAGTGTCGGCTGGCCGACATTGAAACCGCCCAATAATGTTTCATGAAGCCAGGGGCCGATGACCGGAATAGCCTTGAAAAGGCCGGAAATGACCGAAGCTGCCGATGTCGACATCATGCCCCAGACGAGTGTATAGCCCAGAAATGCGGTTGCCATCATCACCAGATAGATCAGCACACCGATAATCCAGATGAGTTCGCGCGGTCGCTTGTGCGAGCCATAATAAAGGCCACGGGCAAGATGGATATAGGCTGCAATAAAAAAGAATGACGAGCCGACAGCATGCCAAGGCTCGAATAGCCAACCGAACTGGCCATCGCGCATGAAGCGTTCGCGCGCATCGAATGCCAATGTCACATCCGGAATATAATGCATCGACATGACAATGCCGGTCAAAATCTGCGAGACCAGCATCAATGTGAGGATGCCGCCAAAGGTATAGAAATAATTGAGATTTCTCGGCACCGGAAAAGATACACCGAGATTATAAAGAAAACGCAAAATCGGAAGCCGCGCGTCAAGCCAGCGTGTCAGAGCATATTTCGGATTATAGGATGAAGGTTTTGTCATCGCACCTATCCGATCTGCAACACGTTATCTGACAAAAACCGGTAAGGCGGTATTTCGAGGTTGCGGTTGGCGGGGCCTGAACGCACCCTTCCAGCTGTGTCATAAACCGAGCCATGACAGGGGCAAAACCATCCGCCAAAAGCACCCGACTGCCCCAGCGGCACACAACCAAGATGTGTGCAGATATTGATGAGAACAAGCCATTGTTCGCGCCCCTCGCCGGCCGAGCGGGCGAGATCGGTGGCGGGTTGCTTCCCTTCAAGATTGGGATTTCCCGCATCCTTATCTTTGAGCTTCTCCAAATCGACATTCCGGGCATCGGCAATTTCTTTTTCGGTGCGGTGGCGAATGACCACCGGCTGCCCGCGCCATTTGACAGTAACCGACATTCCCTCTTCAATGCCGGAAATATCAACTTCTATCGTTGCACTTGCCAATACTTTCTGATCAGGCCGCAATTGGTCGATAAAAGGCCAGGCTACCGAACCGACGCCGAGCGCACCGGCAACGCCGGTTGCAAGAAAAAGAAAATCGCGTCGTGTCTTTTCGCTGCTCATTGTAAAAGGTTTTTAACCTGTCGGAAAAAGGTTGGTGCCTGTTGGTCAAACGTATGTTTTTTAACACACAGCACCAATTTGTCCACGCTTTAAAAATGATGATAACCTGAACGCGACTGTTTTTGCAACTTTCACAGCCAATTGCTGCACGATTATGAGGAACTTTTCTTCATTTGTTTCAAATAACAGCAGCTTGTTGTTTGTCGCCCTTAAACCCTTAAAAAGGTCAAAAAATTTTTAAAATATGATTTTTTAAAATATAGCTCGCATTTCTAATATATGCGGCATGTTTCGGCTTTCTTGTTCTTCATCGCTTTTGCCGCCCTCTTCACTATTTCCGGCAATGAAAAAGCTTTGTTAGAGCCGTTTTTTTTCGATGAAGCGAGTTTGAAAAACACAAAAAACCATGCGGATAAGCTCATCAGAAAATTCCAAAAGAGAGAAAACGACATAAATAGAATTAATTTTAAGAGCGGTTGCCAGAACTTCATTGACGAACTTCCGGACAGAAAATCGTAGCTTCTGCTCATGCCACCCGCAACGAAAAGCTTGTTTTCCTGCGGATAGCTATTTTCGATGTCATTTCGACCTTTTTCAAAAAACCGGATATGTTTTTTAAGCCTCTTCATCAAGATCAAGATGGCCGCCAACCTGCCGGTTCCACAAATGGGCATAAATACCGTGCTTCAAAAGCAATTCTTCATGTGTGCCATCCTCGACAATTTTTCCTTTATCCATCACGATCAGGCGGTCCATTTCGGCAATAGTCGACAAGCGGTGGGCAATGGCAAGAACAGTTTTTCCTTCCATCAGGCGGGCGAGATTTTCCTGAATGGCAGCTTCGACTTCCGAATCGAGTGCCGAGGTTGCCTCGTCAAGAATAAGAATCGGCGCATCTTTGAGCATGACACGTGAAATAGCAATGCGCTGGCGCTGCCCACCGGAAAGGCGTGCACCCCGTTCTCCCACAAAGGCATCATATCCGGTCTTGCCATTCTGGTCGCGCAGACTGTCGATAAAATCGGCAGCTTCGGCATCCCTTACTGCTTCAAGCAATTCCCGATTGCTGGCATCAGGCCGCCCATAGAGAATATTATCTTTGAGCGAACGGTGCAAAAGCGAGGTATCCTGTGTCACCACCCCAATGGCCGCGCGCAAGCTTTCCTGTGTGACATCGGCAATATTTTGCCCGTCAATCAATATAGCGCCCTCTTCGACATCGTGAAAACGCAAGAGAAGATTGACAAGTGTCGATTTACCCGCTCCCGAGCGCCCCACAACGCCTACCTTTTGCCCCGGCTCGATATGAAGGTTGAAATCTTTCAAGATTCCCTTGCCCTTGCCATAGTGGAAGCCGACATGTTCAAACCGGATGTCGCCTTTTTTGACGACAAGTTTTTTGGCGTCCTTCTTGTCTTCAACTATTCTGTCCTGTGCAATGGAATGCATTCCATCTTCGACAATGCCGATATTTTCAAAAAGTGCGGCCATTTCCCACATAATCCATTGCGCCATGCCGTTAAGCCGCAAAACAAGGCCGATACTGACCGCAACAGCGCCAACAAGAATGGCATCCCGCTGCCATAGCCAGATGCCGAGAGCTCCCACAACAAACAATAAAATACAATTCGACACATAAACGCTGATCGAAAATTTCGAGATCAGCCGCATCTGTTTGTAAACCGTGCCCTGAAAATGCTCGAACCCTTCACGGGCAAAGCTTTCCTCTCTTGCATGGTGGGAAAACAGTTTCACGGTTGCAATATTGGTATAAGAATCAACAACCCGCCCTGTCATGAGTGAACGCGCATCGGCCTGTGCTTCGGAAGCATCGCGCAATTTCGGGATAAAATATTTAAGTAGCCCGATATAGCTGATAATCCACAAAAGAAAGGGCACCATCAGCCGCCAGTCAGAGGAAGCGGCAATCACCAGTGTGCCGAGAAAATAGACAATCACATAGTTCAGAACGTCAAAAAGCTTCATCACCGTTTCACGCACCGACAAGGCCGTTTGCATGACTTTCGCCGATATGCGACCGGAAAATTCGTTCTGGAAAAAGCTCATGGATTGGCCAAGCAGATAACGATGCACAAGCCAGCGTATCCGCATCGGATAATTGCCAAGCAATGTCTGATGCATGACCATGCTGTGCATAGTTACAAAAAATGGCAGGATGAGAACAACCAGCACACCGATGAGTGCAAGTTTTACGCCTTGCGTTTCAAAAAATGTTGCCCGCGAATTGGCATTGAGCCAATCGACAATACTACCCAGAAACCCGAAAAGCGAAACTTCTGTCACCGCAATCAAGGCGGTAAAAATTGCCATGAAGATCAACCACGGCCAAACGCCTTCCGTATAATAAAGGCAAAAACCCAACAGATTTTTCGGTGGGCGTTTCAACTCCTTTTCGGGAAAAGCGTCCAATCTTCGTTCAAACCATCCAAACATGGTCGAGCTCCTTGTTTCTGCTTTATTTTAGCTGTCTCAAAATAGTGTTCGACCTCTGCCCGAACACAAAACCTGAACACACAATCTGTGGAACGATCCGGCCCCTTGGAACGATCCGATTAGCGAAGTGTTCCATGGCTTCAAGTGTCATATGTCTTTTTGTCACAAAACTGCGGATTTTTCAAAGCGGGACACTTTTTTGCTCCCGACTTCAGCCGAGTTCTCCCGAGTCCTACTGACAGAAAAATGTCGCAAGAGGATTTGATGACGACGATAAAACGATTTTTGCGCCTCCCTCAACATAGTTCAAAATTGCCCGCTTACAAGACGTTTTTGGCAACAAACAAGGCTTTCATGATATCAAACGCGGGTTGGACAGCGAAACAAAGGGAAAATATAATATTTATAAAGGCGGACTTCATAAAGTTGGGCAAATCAAAAAAGCCGACGGCAAACTTTGCTTGTTTCAGTTGCCCAAACAGAAAATTTGAACAGAAAAGCATGTTCGCCAAGAAAAAAGCACGTTTGCCAAGAATTGTGAATTTCATGTGTTTCGTTGCTTTCCCTCCTCTTTACAATGGCGGGTTCAAAAGCCTATTCAACACTCATGACAATTCGTATTGCACTTTTTCAGCCTGATATTGCCGGAAATACCGGTACAATTTTGCGTTTGGGCGCTTGTTTCGGCGTGCCTGTCGACATTATCGAACCGGCCGGTTTTGACCTTTCCGACCGCCATTTGAAACGTGCGGGCATGGATTATCTCGAAA
>CAMLLT010000179.1 GCA_946480935.1 uncultured Bartonella sp.
CATAGCTTCCCGGTGTCGCCGGAAATACGACGGTCCGGTTGTCGTTGATAAAAACACGATGATGAATGTGCGCATGGATAGCACGTGCGAGAACCTGTGCTTCAACATCGCGCCCCAGTGCAACATAATCGTCAGCATTTTGAGCATGTGTCACGCGCACAATATCTTGCTCTATAATTGGTCCTTCATCAAGATCGGCAGTGACATAATGGGCTGTTGCTCCGATAATCTTCACACCGCGCTGGAAAGCCTGCTTGTACGGATTTGCGCCTTTGAAACTGGGCAAAAAGGAATGATGAATATTGATAATTTGTCCCGGCATTTCTTTACAAAGCCGATCCGACAGGATTTGCATATAGCGGGCCAAGACGACGAGTTCTGTTCCTGTCTCCGAAATAATTTCGAATAATCTATCTTCGGATTCTTGTTTGCGGTCTTTGTGGACAGGGATATGGTAAAAAGGCAAATCGTTATTAACGACCAATTTTTGATAATCCAAATGGTTGGAGACAACCCCGACGATATCGATTGGCAAAGCACCTATTCGCCAGCGATAGAGTAAATCGTTGAGACAATGACCGAATTTCGACACCATGACGAGAACCTTCATACGATCTCGTGTATCAAAAAAATTGGCTTTCATAGAAAATTCTTGGGCAATCGGCCGGAAGGCATCTTCAAGATCGTGAATAGCTTTTCCGCCTTCACTGTCAAAACCGATACGACAGAAAAATTTTTTAGAAATCGGGTCGTCGAATTGTGAGCTATTCACAATATTGCATGTGTTTTTTGCTAAAAATGTGGAAATTGCAGCGATAATTCCCCTTTTTGCGGGGCAAATGACGGTTAAAACGAAACTAGACATGGTCATTCGAAGAAGTGTCCTATCAGTCAAATTAAAGTTATTTCTAGCGCTTGTTTATTGATATGAATTTCGCTGAAAGGTCTGTTTAAGCAAATATTATGAATATAAAGTTATTTTCTCTTCATGAAAACGAAGCCGGAATTTCTTTTTCGGAAAATTATCATTTATACATATTCCGCTTTATAGACATAGCAATTTTCCGCATCCGGTTATAAAATGCAACGGATTTTGTTATAAAACAAAATCGGGTTCATCAACTCTATTTGGCATGATTTAAATTGTTATCGAATGAAAAACCGGGTTGGTTTGTAGCTATTGTCGGGCCAAGTGGTGCCGGAAAAGACACAATTATGAACGCCGTTCATCAGACACTCAAAAATAATCCGGAATTTCTTTTTGTTCGCCGGACGATTACGCGAAAGGCTGGCATAAACAGCTTTAACGATCATGATGAAACATCATCACAACACATTGGAAATGAAGATAATATAGGAAATGAAGATAATATAGGCGTTTCGCTAGAGAAGTTTTTTGAACTTTCTCAAAAAGCTTCATTTTCCTTGCAATGGTTTGCCCATGGTATCCATTATGGTTTACCGATTGGTATTGTAGACGAGGTTCGTAAAGGGAAAATTGTCATTGCCAATGTGTCTCGCGCAGAGCTCGAGCACGCAAAAAAGTTGTTTGGAAAGGTTTTTGTCATTGAAATCAATGCGCCAATTGGAATTTTGAAGGAACGACTTATAAGTCGCAAAAGAGAAAAAATAACCGATATTGAGGAACGCCTTGAAAGAGCAAATATTCCTATCAATCTGCCTGCGGGAGCAAAATATTGTTATATAGATAATTCGGGAAATGTAAAATCGTCTGTTGATAAAGTTCTATCTATTATTCAATCATTATCATCAGAACAAATGTATTTATCGGATCATCAAAAGTATTGACATATAAACACCTATGAAATTCTTTTCAAAAAAGAATTCTATCGAATAAAACAGGAAGTTTATTAAAAACAAAGCGGTTGAAGAGTTAAAAGCGCGGTAGATCATTCGCCAGTAGATAAAAAAGCCGCTCCAATAAAGAGCGGTCAAATAATATCTTATAAGACCGACAAAAAGCGACCGAACATGCGTCGGGATTGTGGTCTAACGAACAGCTAGTTTCAAAGCTTTATATTTTTAAATAAAACGTGGCTATCGTAATTATAAAAACAATTAACATAGAAATTAATTGGCGGAATACCGGATAATTGGCGGGTAAATCATTGCCTCGCACAATGAATGTCGCAATAAATCAGGAGCAGGAGGTCAGCAATAAACCTCCATCCCTTTTGTTTCGCTATTTTGTTAATGAAGGCCAACCGGTCATTCCGGTTCACCTTCATCAGGCTCGCTGGTGAAAAGATTTTCCCCGACGACATCTCTATCCTCGTCACTTAACGGGTTTTCAATATCTTCAGCTTTTTTGTTCCTCGGACGAAACACACCATTATCATCCCCTGTAACATCATCAAAAATATCGACAGTATCGACAGGACCGTTTTTTTCATCATCCTGCTCATCGATTTTTTCGACGTCGACGACTTTTACGTGTTTGCTTTTATCATCTTGGGTCATCATAAATTTCCTGTATTCATTAGATTGATTAAATGTGTGATCAAACAGAACAGACTGCAAGACTAGATCATTTTTTTATCATTCGATTAAAATGGGGCAATTATAAAATACGACAACTCACCCGATATTGCACGAGTAACAGCCTCGTGCTTTCTGCCCGTTTCGTCTTTATTTTGATATTTCGGGTGTTAGAGGCTGGAATAGCCTGTTTGGTGAAAAAATAATAACAATATAACAACAATTTAGCGGGTGGTCTCAGGCTACGGGGCATCGTGAAAAAGCAAAGTCTCGAACGGTAGCTATGCAAAGTTTCAGACGGGAACTCTGTTATCACGAATGAGCCGAACAATATTCTCTATAAAAATTTCAGTTTTATATAATGACAAATGATCATGAGAACCAAATGGGAATATTGCCTCTTATCCGGATATGAATGCAAAAAACTGGCTGAAAGCTCGAAATCTTTCGAAAAATATGAGTCTTTTAAAAAAAATAGCTTTATGGCTCGCCATTATATCAATCGGTGAAAGCGGTCACAAAAGCTTGGCAAAATGGTTCGACAATTCGAACAAGAGGTGAATGAGCGACATAAAAAATTGTCTACCCCACGCTAAAAAAGTGTCTACCCTTTGTCACTACAAAAAAATCGGAAAGCAAATTATATAATCTTTTCAAAGAAATATATTGGCTGGGGAACCTGGATTCGAACCAGGACTGACGGAGTCAGAGTCCGCAGTTCTACCGTTAAACTATTCCCCAGCATTTCTGCTTCAAGCGAGAACAGCATGGCTTTTAGCATATCCGTTTCAAGATACAAGCCTAAACTTGAGAAAATAATTTTTGGTTGCCCACTCCGCTTTGTGATCGGAATTTAAACAGCAAGAGCTTCGGCATGTGACGAACTTTTTATGAGCTCTCCCGAAAGATTTGGCGATTTTTCAGGCTGGCTACTCAAAAAAATGAAGAAGCGCGGTTCCAGCTATTGGTAAAAACGGGCAACGCTGTTACATTATAAACAACGAAAGATAATGAAGTGTCCATTGCGAGGAAATGTCCCCATGGCTCTTTTAAGGAAAGAAGATGATGACTCCGTTGATCGACAACCCCAAAGGGTCGGAGCGGGGAAAGCTTGGCGTAGATGATGCAAAAGGTTTGCACGAACGCCCGGAAAGGCACGAAAATGGTGGTAACGAACCGCCTTTAACACGGTCTTTTGCTGTTCCCCCGTTTAAGAAAAAACGCGCAAAACGGCGCCAGAAAGGAAAGCTGCGCGTTTTGCATGAAGGCACATCGGAGAGTGGACCGGAAAAAAAACTTCGCACCAAAAAACGTTCACGCAGAACGCCGATACTCACCAAACCCCATGATAACGACACTGTTCTGAAGAATGCGCATTCAGGTGCTTCCAGGGAAGAGACGAAAAAACATCACAATTCGGCTCATCCACCTGCGCAAAGGGTGCCGCTTTACGCGGCACTTGATCTTGGGACGAATAATTGCCGTTTATTGATAGCTGCCCCTACGAAACCCGGCCATTTTCATGTTGTTGATGCATTTTCACGGATTGTACGTTTGGGGGAGGGGCTCTCACGTACCGGTCGTCTCAACGAGAATGCAATGGAACGCGCCATAGAAGCGCTTAAAGTCTGTCGCTCGAAACTTGATCAAAGAACGATCAAACGTTGTCGGCTCATTGCAACAGAAGCGTGTCGGGCGGCCGAAAATGGCCAAAGGTTCATTGAACGGGTGGCTCGAGAAACCGGTATCAATCTTGAAATCATTGATCGGGAAACCGAAGCACGTCTGGCTGTCGCCGGATGTGGTACATTGGTCGAAGCGGATACCGATGCCATTGTGGTTTTTGATATTGGCGGCGGTTCATCCGAAATTGTGTTGATCGATCGCTCGAAGAAACGCTCGCCACGTCTCGCAGAACATATCATTGCCTGGACATCTTTGCCCGTTGGTGTCATTACTTTGGCCGAGCGTTTTGGCGGTGAAAACGTTACAAAAAATGATTTCGAAAATATGAAGAATTATGTCCGGCATTTGCTCATGGGATTTAAAGGCCGTGACAAATTGGGTGCATTGGCAAAAAGTCCGCATTTTCATTTGTTGGGTACGTCAGGTACAGTAACCACTCTCGCAGGCATACATTTGGAACTTGCAAAATATGACCGCCGCCTCATTGACGGTATTTGGCTTAATAATGACGACGTCGAACGTATGACCAAACGTTTGCTTTCATGGAATTTGGCAGAACGGATTGCCAATCCCTGTATCGGGCACGATAGGGCTGATCTGGTGCTCGCCGGTTGTGCCATTCTTGATGTGATCAGGGAAGAATGGCCATCCGAACGATTGCGCGTTGCCGACCGTGGCTTGCGTGAAGGAATATTGACAGAATTGATGTCACGTGATGGAGCATGGAGAAAAC
>CAMLLT010000180.1 GCA_946480935.1 uncultured Bartonella sp.
CGCGGGCGCGGCAACCTTCTGGAAGATGTCAAAGCCGCAGAAGATATTGAACGTTTGCGCCATCTTTTTGATGATCTTGAAACACGTGAAAGCATGATGCAGCTTCTTGATCTCGCCGAGGAAGGTTCAGGTGTGCGTATTTTTATCGGTTCTGAAAACAAATTGTTTTCGTTATCCGGCTCCTCTCTTATCGTTGCGCCTTATTGCGATTCAAACCAGCATGTTCTTGGCGCTCTCGGCGTTATCGGGCCAACCCGTTTGAATTATGCGCGTATTGTTCCGATGGTCGACTATACTGCCCAACTTGTCTCGCGACTTCTCAAATAGACGTAAATCAAACGCCGGTAAATATATTAAAACTTCCGCTTCTATTGCACTTATTGGCTAGAGATGGGATACTTTCCGGATAGGCCCTGTCATTGTCCGCCCCTTTCCGCAAGCCACATCTGTTTTATGGGCTGCATTTGTTTTACGGAAAGTACAAAGGAGAGCATCCCATGAAAGCCGTTTTCATCCATGCCGTTGTACTACTGAATGCGTTTTTATTTTTCACTCTATCCGGATTTGCCGAACCTGTGCATTTTGTTCTGGCACTCGCCCGCAGCACAACAACGCCGGCGGAAGAAACATTTACCTATGCCATTCCCAAACAACTCGGCTATTTTCAGGAAGAAAATATCAATCCGTCATTGCTCTTTACCGATGGATCCACAGCAGCTCTTCAGGCAGTTGCATCCGGTTCTGCCGATATTGCCTATGCGTCTTCGGCCAATATTGCCGCTGCCGTTGATAAAGGTGTGCCTTTAAAAGCATTTGCCGGAATAACGGTCAGATGGCCTTATTTTATCGGTGTCCCGAAAGGCTCCACTATAAAATCCATTGCCGATCTTAAAGGAAAACGGGTGGGCGTAATCAGTCTGGCTTCGGCTTCTTATGCCGATTTACGGGCGAATTTAAAAATTGCCGGCTTGAAAGAAAGTGATGTTACAATTGTCCCCGTTGGTGCAGGTGCACGTGCGGCAGCAGCGCTCAATGCGAAGGATATCGACGCAGTTGACAGCTATTCGGATAGTTTTACCGTTATGCGTCAAAACGGCGTTGAATTCGATCTTTTGCAACGTCCTGAAGAAATGAACCGCCTTTTCAGCGTTACTATGGTCACAAGCCAGAAGATATTCGATGACAAGCCACATGAACTTTCGGCTTTTGCACGTGCTGCCTATAAGGGCATGATCTACACCAAACTTTATCCCGATAGCGCCTTGAAACTTGCTTTTAAAGAATTCCCCGAACTGGGAGGTTCTGATAATCCGACGGGACAGGATGCAAAAAATACTGCCGAAGCTATGGCCATAGCACTTGCCGATTCGACACCGGCTGACAAACCGGATCCGGCAAGTTGGGGAAAATGGCTTGATATTCCTGATGAACGCTGGCAAGCAGTTTTGTCTTTTGCGCATCAAACAGGTTCAACCGAACGCCTGCTTACTGTAAAGGATGTCTGGAGCAATTCCTTGATGCCGGAAATTTATAATTTCGATATCAAGACAATTGTTAAAAAGGACTAACCCGTTTAAAGCGAAGGCTGTCGTTCTGAAGGATTGAGAAAACGTCTATGCCGTCTATCAAAAAGCCCCTTATCACCATCAAGGGATTGCACAAAAGCTATATAAGCAAAAAAGACGGCACGATTGATGCGTTGAAGAATGTCAATCTGGAAATTGCCGAAGGCTCTTTTATTGCACTTGTTGGGCCATCCGGCTGCGGCAAAACAACGTTACTCAAAATCCTTGCCGGTCTTGTGGACAATTTTGTCGGTGATGTGATGCTTAACGGCGTTGCCGTTACCCGTCCTTCGCCGGAAGTGGGATTTGTTTTTCAGGACCCTACACTGCTTCCGTGGCGCACAATCCTGCAAAACATCCTCTTGCCGGTCGAATTGATGCATCTTGACAAAAGAGAGTACCATGACCGCGCTTTGATGCTCATGGAAACGGTGGGACTTAAAGGCTTTGAAAACAAATTGCCGACTGAGCTTTCAGGCGGAATGCGACAGCGTGCCGGAATCTGCCGTGCCCTCATTCGAGACCCGAAAGTTCTGCTTATGGATGAGCCATTCGGTGCGCTTGATGCAATGACGCGCGATGTTTTAAATGGCGAATTGCAAAATATCTGGCTTGAAAGCAAAAAAACCGTGCTTTTTGTTACCCATTCCATTCCCGAAGCGGTATTTCTTGCCGACAAAGTGGTGGTGATGAGTCCGCGTCCCGGCCATATTGAAGAAATTGTCGATGTCAAACTGCCCCGCCCGCGTGCGCTTCAGGAATTGACAGATAAAAAGGTCGGAAAAATTTTAGGTCAAATAAGACAACATTTTGAAAATTTTAGTATGAATTGTTGAACTGCCGTTGCATATCCATCAAATCCTGTGATTGAGAAATCGGCAAAACCGCAGAAAGGCTGGCAATGTTTAAAAATGAAAAAACACTTCAAGCATTGCTTGTTGTTGTTGTTTTTATTCTTGTTGTCGGCTTCTGGGAAACTTCGGTCCGGCTATGGAAAGTTCCTACCTATCTTTTGCCACCGCCCAGTCTCATTTTCTACCAGCTTGTCCGGCTGATAAAGTCGGCTCTTTTCTGGGATAATCTCGGCGTTACCATGGCCGAAGTTTTGCTCGGCTATATTTGCGGCATAGTGCTTGCAGCAATTCTCGGCGTTGCCATTTCGCAAGTCCGCGTTTTTCAGCTGGCGTTTTTGCCCTATATTATCGCTTTCCAGACGATACCGACCGTTGCCCTTGCACCGATTTTTCTGCAATGGTTCGGCTATGGCATCACATCAAAAATTGTTATGGCCGCACTTATTTCGTTTTTCCCGATGCTTATCAACGTGATTGCCGGTTTACAATCGGCAGGACGGGAAGAAATCCAGATGCTCAAGGCATTCGGTGCCAACGAAATACAGATTTTGCTGAAAGTAAAATTGCCGGCTTCCCTGCCATTTGTTTTTGCGGGTCTCGGCCTTGGCATTATCTTTGCCCTGATTGGTGCAATTGTTGCCGAATTTGTCGGTGCCCAAAAGGGCTTGGGCAAAATGCTTATGCAATTCAACGAGCAATTCAACATTGCCGGTCAATTCGCCATTCTTGTCATTCTGGCATTTATTGGCGTTGTCATGCATTTGATGGTCGGTTTTGCAAAACACAGAATCATCTTCTGGGATGGACAAAGATAATCCGGAATTTTCTGCATTCGCCCTGCAACATATCGCTTCAAAAAAACGTTATGATTGACACGCAAAGCGTAGAATCATTTGTTTCTTTTCCTGACATTTTAAGGAAAAACTGCCTAAAAATTTGAAAATGACGCCTCGAAACACAATTTAAGCGAAGAGAACTTTCTTTTATGCGCAAGTTGCGTTAGATACTCTTAGAAACGCTCTAAAGAGTGTAGAGTTTGATTATTGGAATTTATGGAATAGGCTTAGAGTTATGCGGATAAGGCTTGGAACACGGAAAAGTGCGTTAGCGCGCGTGCAAGCGCAAAGTGTGGCTAAGCTGTTGCGGGAGCTTGATCCTACATTAACAGTCGAAACTGTTTTGCTTGGCTGTGTAGGTGACAAAGATAAGCACACAAGTTTTCAGGATATCGGCAATGTCGGGGTTTTCACCAAAAGTGGTGAAGAAGCTCTGTTGAACCGTGAAGTGGATGTTGTTGTCCATTCTTTGAAGGATTTGCCGACGGTGCAGCCGGAAGGACTTGTTCTTGCCTCTGTGCCTAAGCGTGAAGACCCACGTGATGTTCTTTGCGGCTTGAAATTTGACGATATTCGCGGCAATCATCACAAAATCGGCACCGGTTCCATTCGTCGTGCCGCCCAGCTCAGGTCGTTTTTTCCGGATATCGAAATTGTGCCGGTTCGCGGCAACGTACCGCCGAGATTACGCCGCGCTGTCGATAAAAACGGTATTGATGCAACAATTCTTGCGGCTGCTGGATTGAAGCGGCTAGGTCTTTTTGAAGACAGTATGGAATGTCTCAATCCGCAAATATTCCCTTATGCCGTTGCCCAAGGGGCTCTTGGTATAGAATGCCGTCAAGGTGACAGAGATATTTTGCGGCTTCTCAAAGCGATTGAATGCAAAAAATCACGTGCGGAAACCGATGCAGAACGGTCGTTGATGAAATATCTCAATGCCGGATGCAATTTGCCTGTCGGCGTTTGCTCGACATGGAAAAACACAATGCTTTACATGAAAGCCACTGTAACAGGCGTTGACGGTTTGAAGCAGATTGTCGATTACGCGACAACTTGTACTTATGGTGTGGAAGAAATGGGCAAGGTTCTGGCAGAACGGCTCCTTGATAAGGGAGCTGGCGAACTGCTTCGGGCCTGCACAGCCAATAGTAATAAAAAAAAGGTTGAAAGCCTGCTAAAAGCCTGAATTGGGTGAAATTTCCATCCGGTTGTCATTTATCGGTTAAAAGCAGGCAAGCAAACCTTTTTAAGCGTTCCTTTTGCGGTTTGCCTCTTGATTTTTCTCGCTAAAATTTCGATATCGAATTTAACAACTATTATCGAAAAGTAGGAATCCTATGTCTGAGGAAAAAAAGCAATCTGCTGAAAGTGATATCAATAACCGCGACATAAAGAATCCGGCTGACAGAGATGCATTGAAACGTGCGGCCGATGATTTTTTGAAACAACGCAAGGAAGAAGCAAAAGCCGAAGTCGAAGATGATCAGGTTGCCGATGAAGGTGCTGATCCGGTTGCCGCAATGCAAGCCGAAAATGACGAGCTGAAAGATCAGGTTTTGCGCCTTGCTGCCGAAATGGAAAATTTACGCCGCCGTACGGCTCGTGATGTTGCCGATGCGAGAGCTTATTC
>CAMLLT010000181.1 GCA_946480935.1 uncultured Bartonella sp.
TAATCCAGAATGCGCACAAAAGTCCCATCTGTGCAAATATGTTGCGATGGAAAAGCCGGCGTGTTTGAATAGTAAGACGATGTATCATTTAATTTACTCCTGACAAAACGTTAGATAAGTGATGCTGTGTCATTCGTAAAATGAATTGAATTCATGTAGACTATTCCTATATAGAATAGTCATGCAAATAAGAACGCTTGAAGCCTTTGTAGAAATTATACGCCAGAACGGCTTTTCCTCGGCCGCGAAAGTTCTGAACTCGACGCAATCGACGATCAGTAAATCTCTGGCCCAGCTTGAAGGCCAGTATGGAACCAAATTAATAAATCGCAACAAAGGTAAAATGCAGCTTACAGCGGCAGGCGAATATGTCTTTCGCCATGCCCAACGCATTCTTGCCGAAGAATCGGCTTTGGAGCGCGAGATTGCCGAATTGAAGGGGCTAAAACGCGGTATTCTGAAAATAGGACTTCCGCCTATTGGCAGTTCGGAGCTTTTTGCTCCGGTTCTTGCCCGCTATACGTCCTCACACCCGCAGATTGATATCAATATTGTCGAACACGGGAGCAAAAAACTGGAAGAGCTGGTGCGGCAGGGAGAAATCGAGCTTGCCGGTTCTCTGGTGCCGATTGCTAGCGGCTTCGATTATCAGGATGTTCGTAATGATCCTGTTGTTGCGCTCATGCCGGCCAGTCTTGCCGGAGAGCGAACCACAATCACGGCCAAAGAGCTTGCTGAATATCCATTTGTGCTTTTTGCCAGCCAATTTGCTTTGACACCGCTTGTTATTGAAACATTCCGTAAAAAAGGACTGTCACCAGTCGTTTCGGCGCGCTCGAGCCAGATCGACTTTCTGTTCGGCCTTGTTGCAGCCGGTATGGGAGTGGGATTTTTACCCCGTATGATTGCCGAAAAGCGCAATGTCAAAAATGTCAAAATGGTTGAAATGACCGACACAATCATTGAATGGCATATGGCATTAATTTGGCGCAGCAATAGTCACCTTTCCTATGCGGCACGCGAATGGTTGCGGCTTTCAGGTGAATACCATGACGAAACATTAAAGGTAAATAATGGCTTAAAATCATAAGCCGTTTTTTCCGGAATCCGAGATAAAAAATTGTGCAAAAGCTGCATGGTATAGAGTTCTTTATGAAATATCGACGATTAGTTCTTGCGTCTGACGATTAAATTTCTATTATTCTGCCCCTTAAAACATTAAATTACCGCTTGTATGCGGTCATTTAAAAGCGCGGGGGCGTGAAGCGTCAAACTTGGGAATAGTTTTATGGGAACTCAAAAAAGACGACTCATTGTTGTAGGAAATGCTGATTTACCTAGGGATTTGTCTGAAGAAATAGATAGTGCAGACTATGTTTTACGCTTCAATCGTCCCAGATTGCTTGACGGCTGGAGCGGTTCAAAGACCAGCTGCCTGATGATGTGTAATTCTGGCAAGCCAATGCAGCGGAAACTTGAAGATCATTCGTTTCTGGAATACAAATTTTTTAAACAGGCAGAGCTCATTACACTGGTCTATCATCCCTATATTTTGAAGGCTTATTTTGCACTTCCCCGCCTGAGCTCGCGATTGTTAAAGCACCGAAGGCGCGACTGGACCGATAAGGCTATTAGAGTTTTTGGCGGGGAGAACAAGGATGTGGTTATAAAATCCCCGCAGTTTTATCTTGAAGCTTGTGCTGAAATCGGCATTGAAGGTAATAAACTCAAGGAATGGTTTCCGTCGACCGGCTATCTCGGCATTTGGGATTGTTTGAAACAGTTCGATTTGTTGGAATGGGAAATTTACATCTGCGGTTTTACCTGGCAGGGGTGGAAGCACCATGCCTGGGCAACAGAAGAAAAATGGGTGCGTGAGCGCGTAGCCGAGGGAACTTGCCATTTCCTTGAATAATGGCATCATTTTCGTCATTGTTTACTTTTCTGTTCGCCCTTATTATGCATGACAGGCTTTTGAAAAAGCCTGTTTTCAAACTCCGGGTCGAATATGAGCGGTTCATTAAAAACCATAAAAGCGCTGATTATCCATCTCAATCGGGCGGATGAACGGCAAATACAAGTCGAATTGCTGGAACGACTTCTGCCATGTCCTACAATGGTTTTGAATGCTGTTGATAGTCTTGACCTTGATGACAAGACAATTTTTCATGTTTTTAGGAAAAAACTCTATCGCCCCTTCTATCCTTTTACATTGTCAAAAAACGAAATAGCGTGTTTTTTGTCGCATAGACGTGCCTGGCAAAAAATCGTCGAAGAGGGAATGGATGCGGGATTTATCATTGAAGATGATGTTGCCCTCGACGAGCGATTTGATGAAGTTTTCCGTTTTGCAGTTGATAACGGTAATTGCGACAGTTTCATCCGTTTTCCGTTCCGGGTGCGTGAGACCGGTAAAATAATTGCCGAAAAAGGCGACATCAAACTGATCAGACCAACAGAAATCGGTTTGGGACAGGTAGCCCAACTGGTGGGAAGGAACGCTGCCAGAAAACTTCTTGATGCAACCGGAATATTTGATCGTCCGGTCGATACGACCGAACAATTATATTGGAAAACCGGCGTCCATCCCGAGGTTATTCTACCTCCGGTCGTTCGCGAAATTTCCGCCGAACTTGGCGGCTCGACGATCAAAAGTAAACATTCGCTTTTTGCCCGCCTTTATCGTGAACTGGCCCGTCCGCTTTATCGGCATCGGATCAGGGTTTTATCAAAACGTCAGGAAGGTTGAGATGGCTGTTCCCATTCTTCTTTATCATCACATAGGAATGCCACCCAAAGCAGGAATTCCGGGGCGCTCGAATTATGTAACTGTTAAAAATTTTGCCAAACAGATGCGCGTCTTGAAGCGGCTTGGTTTTAAAGGTTTGTCTCTGAGAGAGGCAATGCCCTATATTCGGGGTGAAAAAAAAGACAGAGTTGCAGCCATTACTTTCGACGACGGTTTTTTATCTGTCTATCAAGACGCTATGCCTATTCTCGATGAATTGGGGTTCAGTGCTACGAATTTTTTTGTTTCCTCGCATATGGGACTTGATAACTCGTGGGATAACGAGCGTTCGGAACGCAATAAAATTATGACATTTGATGAAATGAGAGACTGGGCCGCCCATGGACATGAAGTGGGAGGCCACACGAATGACCACCTGCATTTGAAAGATATTCCGCTTGAGGAAGCAAAACGCCAGATCGTCGAAAACAAGCAAAAGCTCGAGGAAGAGCTCGGGGCGCCGCTTGTTTCTTTTGCCTATCCATTTGGTGATGAAAATGAAGCGATACGCAAAATAGTGAAAGCAGCCGGTTATCATTTTGCTGTAACAACCATCAAATCACGGGCACGTGGAAGTGAAGGGGATTACGAACTGCCAAGACACAGTATTCGTCGCAATGACACAATTTTACATTTTTTAGCCAAATGTCTATTGCGCTAACCAAATGTTTATTGCGCTAAACGGGGCATAAATCACGTTTTTTTACCAATTGCATTGTCGTGCGATTAAAATTCATCTAAAAAAATGCCGGGTAAAAGGACCCGGCAAAAATTTAAACAAGGGCATTTCAGAAACAAGCTTTTCACTGGAAGCCGAAATGTAATTCGGTTTTAATCTTTTATGGTTAATAGAGAGTAAAGGGACGAGGTGCACAAAAAAATCGTAAAATATGTCGGCGCTCTGATTTTTTTGCTGGTTATTGTCGGCGTGGCAATTTTCCTGTTATTGCCGCTTGTCGTCTCGACCGATGCTATCCGCATTCGTCTGGCTCAGGATCTCAGTGCTTGGACCGGCTATAATGTGCAATTGCGTGAAGCACCGCACCTTGATCTTTTTCCCTATCCTAAAGCATCACTTTCCGGTGTTACACTCACGCCGATGAATGATGAAGCTGCGCCACTTATGGAGGCCGAGCGTATCGAGGTCGATTTATCACTCTTTGATGCTTTACTCGGGCATATTTCATTTTCGCAGACCCGCATTATCAATCCGCATTTTGTTATGGAAGAACCGGTTAAAACAGTTGCGGATTTTTTCGACACTCTTTCCCGTTCGCAAGGCAGCTTCGGATCTGCGGTTCGTGAAGCGCGCGAAATTGTGGAAAAAAATCCCGATCATCCGGATACGACACGCCTTCTCAACCAGCCTTTCGGCAGAATTGTTATAGAAAATGGCGAACTTCTTTATCGCAAAAGTCTTGGCGGGATGGCAGAAAAAATCACTGCTCTTAATGCCGTTGTCGAATGGCCCGAATCAACAAGGGCGGCAAGTTTTCGCGCCAATGCAATTTGGCACGGGCAGGCGACCGATTTACGTATCGATGCTATGCAGGCGCTGATATTGTTGTCCGGCGGTCCGAGCGATCTCAGGGCCAGTCTTAATTCTTTAAGTGGTGGTATTACTTTTGAAGGAAAGGGGCGGCTTTCGGACAATTATATTTTCGACGGCAGGCTTTCCGCCCGCTCGCCAGGCTGGAATAAAACTCTGGATTGGTTGGGCTATCACCAGTTGTTGGGACAGGGCTTGAAGGCCCCGCTGGTTTGGGAATCGGATTTTTCTGCCCAACCCGGACACATGCAATTCAACAATGTCGTTTTCAGTCTTGACAAAGACAATGCGCGTGGCGCTTTGGCCACCAGCTATCAGGACGACTTGCCGCTTGTGAGTGGGTCTCTTGCTTTCGATAGGCTCAATCTTGATACATTGATTGCGACGTTTTTTCCCGATGAAGAGAAAAACGAATTTCTTGATCTTTCTGTTCTTGACCGCATCGGCCTTGATATACGGATGTCTGCACCGGAAGCAAAACTCGGCAA
>CAMLLT010000182.1 GCA_946480935.1 uncultured Bartonella sp.
GCAAGTTTTGTTCCCATTATTACCCCCAGTGTCACGCAGCTTAAAAAAGCCTTGGCGTGATTAACCCGTTTATGCATTCAAATTCATGACAGAAAAAGCCCCCCTTCTTGAAGCCAAAAACATCGTTTTGCGGTATCGCGACGATGCGCCCCCTATTCTTGAAAATTTCAACCTTGCAATCGGAAGAAATGAAACAGTTTCCATTCTGGGGCCAAGTGGTGTCGGAAAATCGAGCCTTTTACGTGTGCTTTCCGGCCTGCAAAAGCCGAATGGCGGCCATATTTTTGTTCACGGTAAAGAGCTTACCCGTGTTGATCCGAATATTGCGGTGGCCTTTCAAAATCCGGGTTTATTGCCGTGGCTGACATTGGAAAAAAATGTGGCCTTTGGCCTTGATTTCAAAAACCGTGAAAAGCTTGAAAAAAGCGAACGGCAAAATCGGGTGAATAAAGCAATCCACGAAGTGGGGCTTGATTATGCGCGCAAACTAAGGCCTTCCGAGCTTTCCGGCGGCATGGCACAGCGGGCAGGATTGGCGCGTTGTTTTGCAAGAAATCCGGAAGTGCTATTTCTCGACGAACCGTTTGGCGCACTTGATGAATTGACACGGCAGGATATGCAAAATCTGCTGATTAAACTGGTGAAAGAATTCTCCGCCTCAACGCTTCTTGTCACGCACGATATTGACGAAGCATTGCTTGTTAGCGAACGGGTTATTCTGCTTGGCGGAAAACCAGCAAACATCATCGGCACATGGACAATCAATTTCCCGAAACCACGCAATAACTTTGTCGAAGAACTCGGCAAAATCCGTATCGAAATTCTTGCAGCTTTAAGAGATGCAGGACTTAAAAAAAGAGATGAAATATGAAAGATGAATATTTTTCCCGCCGCGACATTTTGCGGCTATCGGCTTTATTGACGGCAAGTGGCGCTTTGCCATTTTTAAATATTGGAAGAGCAAAATCACAAGAAAAGGATGAGCCGGTAAAAGTCGGCTATTTGCCAATCACCGATGCAACAGCGCTGCTTGTGGCTCATGGTAAAGGTTTTTTTGAAAGCGAAGGTTTGAAAGCTGAAAAACCGGTTCTCTTCCGTAGCTGGTCACAAATTGTGGAAGCTTTTTTTGCCGGCCAGATCAATGTGATGCATGTTCTTTCACCAATCGCCATCTGGGCACGCTATTCAAGCAAGGCGCCGCTTAAAGTCGTTGCCTGGAACCATATGAGTGGCTCCGGTTTTTCTGTCGCCAATGACATAAACTCCATTTCCGATCTTGGTGGCAAAAACGTTGCTATACCATTCTGGTATTCAATCCATACGGTCGTTTTACAAATGATCTTGCGCAAAAACGGCTTGACACCTGTTTCCAGAAAAAGCGGCACAATTGAAAAAAATGAAGTCAATATGGTGATAATGGCACCATCGGATATGATACCGGCGGTTGCCAATGGTCAAGTTTCGGGCTTTATCGTTGCAGAACCCTTCAATGCGGCGGGTGAAGCGGCCAAAGTTTCAAAACTTGCAAGATTTACAGCCGATGTCTGGCGTGACCATGCCTGCTGTCTTGTATGTATGCAGGAAAACGACCTGAAAGAGCGCCCCGAATGGTCGCAAAAAGTTGTATCCGCCATGGTCAAAGCGCAATTGTGGACAGCAAAGAACCGCGAGGAAACAGCGCTTCTTCTTTCCAAAGAAAATCCAAACAAATATATGCCTTTCGGTTCCGATGTTCTCAAACGTGTTCTTGTTTCAAGCGAAGAAGATAACCGGTTTTATGAAAAATCGGGTGCAATCATTCACCCAGACTGGCTTGAAAAACGCATAGATTTTCAACCTTATCCTTATCCGAGCTACACGGAAGAACTGGTAAGACGCCTGAAAGACACTTTGATTGAGGGTGATAACGCGTTTCTTGAAACACTTGATCCGGCTTTTGCGGCAAAAGACCTTGTCGATGACCAATTTGTCAAACACGCATTAAGCGAAGTTGGCGGACTTCCCGCTTTCGGCATGAAAGACAGTTTCGTGCGCAATGAAGAGATTGAAGTTTAACGGGGAGAAAGCGTGATGAAAAGCTGCCTTCGCCATTTGTCCGGTTTATCAGGACTTGTTCTGCTTCTTTTCCTCTGGTGGCTGGGAACAGATGTTTTGAGCCCCAAAAACAGCTTTGCAAACCGCTTTTCGGTTGAGGAAACATTGCCGACTTTATGGCACTTGTTAACCGGCTCGGACTTATTTCTTCACGCTCTCATCAGTCTTAAACGCATTGTTGTCGGTTTGGTTTTTGCGCTCATCATCGGTGTGCCTGTCGGGCTTTTGATCGGCGCCAAACCATGGGTGGAAAGAGCGACCGGTCCGGCATTCCAGTTTCTGCGCATGATTTCGCCATTGTCGTGGATGCCGATTGCCGTCATGGTTTTCGGCATTGGCGACAAGCCGATCTATTTTCTTCTCACCTTTGCAACTGTCTGGCCGATTATGTTCAACACGGCAGCAGGTGTCAAACAACTTGACCGGCATTTTCTGCTGGTTGCAAAAAGCCTTGCTGCAACACAAAGTGAAACATTGCTCTATGTGGTTTTTCCAGGGATTCTGAGCCATATGATGACGGGGATCCGTTTGGCTATCGGCATTGCATGGATTATCATTGTGCCTTGTGAAATGTTGGGTGTCTCGGCAGGCCTCGGCTATTTCATTCTCGATACACGCGACCGGCTTGCTTATCCTGAGCTGATGTCAACCATCCTGCTTATCGGATTGATCGGCTATTTGCTTGATAGCGCGGTTCGTGCGGCTGCCCGCCGCCTCGGCTGATCTTAACCGCTACTCGGTTGATAAAGAAGTCTTGAACCGGATTTTAACAGGACGGGAATGAAAATACCCCTCCTTTACATGAGTGTTTTAAAAAACCGGATAAAACATATGTGGGGATGAATAGTCGCAATAATATCCACCACATGAGCATTGCCAACAATTTTGTTCCTTGAAAAGCCTGACTGTGGCGAACGGAAAGGACAAGAACAGGTGGTCAAATTTTTTTTGCGTTTCCCTTACTCGCCCGATGTTTCCCGCAAAGGTAAGCAAGAAAAAATAGCCATTGTTTTGCTAGCTCTTTGCGCGGGTGTTTTCACTTTGGTTTTGCCACCCATTGACGAACGGAGTTCTATTCCGGTTTTGCGTTCTTCTGCTGGTTTTTTTCAAATTTTTCCAATGCGTCGCAGTTGCTTTTTCCCCAATCAAACAGCATTTCAACCGGCTCGCAAAATCTTTTTCCAAGCGGGGTGAGCGAATATTCAACTTTTGGGGGAACAACCGTATAGACATGGCGGCGAACCAGCCCCCCTTGTTCAAGATCACGCAATGTCTGGATCATCATTTTTTTGGAAATTCCGGGTAAAGCGCGTTGCAATTCGCCGGTGCGGCATTTGCCATTCGGCCAATGGAACAATGCGTGCAGAAGCATGCTTTTCCACTTGACCGAAAATAATTCCATAATTCTTCGTGCCGGACAGGTTTCGACAAAGACAAGGTTTTCATTGGTGTTTTTCGGCATAATAGTCACCTTTCGGTATCTATGTCCCTAACAAGTACCTTCTAGCATATTTTTCACTACTCACCTAGCTGTTTCTTGTATCTAACAAATCAGGGAATATCATTATGCCAGCTGCTTTATGGGCTTTTGCAATCGCCGCTTTCGGTATCGGCACAACAGAATATATTATTTCCGGCCTTTTACCTGCCATTCAGGCAGATTTTCATATTTCGGTTTCGACTGCCGGTTTCATGGCAACCTCTTATGCATTGGGTGTATTTTTCGGAACACCGATCATCATCATATTGGGAAGCAATGTCGAAAAGAAAAAACTGCTGCTTATTGCATTGACATTTTTCATCGTCGGAAATTTTCTGACTGCTCTTTCACCCAATTTTACCACCGCCATTTTCGGGCGGGTTATCAATTCGCTTTGCCACGGGGTTTTCATCGGTATTGCTTCTGTGCTTGCCGCCGACCTTGTCCCTCAAGATAAGCGAACCAGCGCAATCGCCTTCATGTTCAGCGGCATGACAGCCGCCAATTTTATCGGTGTTCCTGCCGGTACATGGTTCAGCCATGTAACGTCATGGCGCACCACTTTTTATCTCATTACACTTATCGGTGTGCTTGCTTTTGTTGCAACGTCGAGACTGGTTCCCAAACAGCCACAACATCATGAACAATCATTGAAAAATGAACTTTTTGTTTTTGGCGATGTTCATGTTCTTCTTGCCATGGGCATTACTATTTTAGGCCCCGCAGCATTTTTCACCTCGATTACCTATATTGCCCCGATGGCCAAAGAGCTTGGTCATTTTTCCGATCAGGGTGTTACATTTCTTCTGTTCATTTTTGGCGGAGGCTTGTTTGTCGGCAATTATTTGGGCGGCAAATTTGCCGACCGTGCATTAATGCCGGTTCTTTATATTACACTCTTCGCTCAAGCCGTTGTGATGCTGTTTTTCTATTTCACGATTGGCAACAAAATTGCCGATGTATTTTCTATATTTTTCATGGCTGCCTTCGGTTTTGCGAGCGTCTCGCCAATCCAGCGCCTTGTTATGGATAGGGCTAAAGCTGCCGGCGGTGCCAATCTTGCTTCGGCAGTCAATATCGGCTTTTTCAACCTTGGTAATGCGCTGGGTTCATGGCTCGGTGGTTTGGTGATCGCCCTTGGCTTCGGCTATGCCTCGCCGAACTGGGCAGGTGCTTGCCTTTCTTTTGCAGCACTTTTCCTTGCTATTCTCTCAAGCCTTTTTGCAAAAC
>CAMLLT010000183.1 GCA_946480935.1 uncultured Bartonella sp.
TTATAATCTTCAAGATTACCCGCATCGAGAAGCGTTTCATTGGTTTTATAGGCATTGCCATCCGGCATGGTCTCGTGACGGCGCTCATGCCTGTTTTCTGGCCTGTTTTTTTGATCGGGTGACTTTGGCCCATTTTTATGTGCTTTTGTCATAATGTCTTTCTCCTGAAAATCTCACAGCTAAAAGACATTGAGCGGATCAAAAACTTTTCAAGACTTGAGGCTCTATTTCGCTCACAGGCTCTGATGCTCTTTTATAACTTCGGCAAAACCACTCCGACGATTGCCGGTTTTGAACCCCGTAAATCCTCGCTTATGCGCATTGTTCAACAAAAAAATAGTTTTGATACTTGTTATTTCCTGAAGCTATTCCAGCCAAATAATGCACTATCGCCTCGGCGTTTCTACAAATATTTTATTGCCACAATTTTTATTTCACTCAAAGAAAATACTAGGAAATTTCAAAATATATGAAAGCAGAAACTCGACCGGCCAAAAAACCTTTCCAAGCAAAAAGCTGGATGACTTAAAAATGCTCAACAAAAAACTGCCCTTCAGTTCTTATAAGCAGAAATTGCAGTTTTGCTTTGCTCGCCTGCATTCAAGCTTGATAAATATCAAGCGTCGGCAATGTCATTCTTATCGACGCTCAAATCGAAAGCGGCATTCATCAAAGCTCTGGTATATTCGGTTTTCGGTGATGAAAACACTTCTTCTGCCGGTCCATGTTCAACCATTTGACCATTTCTCATGACAATAAGATCATTGGCCAATGCTTTGACAACTTTCAGATCATGGCTGATAAAGAGATAGGCAAGATTGTGCTTTTGTTGAAGAGTGCGCAACAAATCGACCACTTGTGCCTGAACGCTCATATCAAGAGCCGATGTCGGTTCATCGAGCATCACAAAACGCGGATTGAGAACCATGGCGCGGGCAATTGCAATACGTTGGCGTTGACCACCGGAAAACTCGTGCGGATAGCGATTGCGCGTTTCGGGATCAAGATCGACTTCTTCTAAAGCGCGCACAACTCGCTCATCGCGTTCTTCGTAATTCAGGTTTTTCTCGTGAATGAGCAGCCCCTCGGCGATAATTTCACCGACCGACATTCTTGGCGACAGCGAGCCGAACGGATCCTGAAAAACAATCTGGATATGACGGCGCAAAGGTCGCATCTGTTTGAAGGAAAAATGTTCAATATCTTTCCCGCTAAAACGGATATGGCCTTTTGAAGAAATCATACGGGTGAGCGCGAGACCCAGTGTGGTTTTTCCCGAACCGGATTCGCCAACAACGCCCAATGTCTGTCCTTCACGTATGGTCACGTCAATATCATTAACCGCTTTGATGTAATCGACCGTGCGGCGGAAAAAACCTTTTTTAACCGGAAACCAGACTCTGACCTTTTCCCCTTCCATAACAACAGGAGCATTTTTATCGGCTTTCGGCGGATTTCCTTTCGGCTCTGCTGCAAGCAGTTTTTTGGTATAGTCATGTTGCGGGTGATTGAATATGTCGGCGGTTTTTCCCGTCTCGACAATTTTTCCGCCGGTCATGACACAAACACGGTCGGCAAACTTCCTCACAATTCCGAGATTATGGGTAATAAAGAGCATCGACATCGAACGCTCTTGCTTGAGCTTTTCAAGAAGTTCGAGAATTTGCGCCTGCACTGTCACATCAAGTGCGGTTGTCGGCTCGTCGGCGATAAGAAGTTTCGGATTATTGGCAAGTGCCATTGCAATCATAACGCGTTGCCGCTGACCGCCGGATAATTGATGGGGAAATGATGACAAGCGTTTTTCCGGCTCGCGGATTCCCACTTGAGTGAGAAGCTCGATCGTGCGTTGGCGAGCGTCTTTATCCGACATGCCTTCATGAACTTTCATCACCTCGCTTACCTGCCGCTCGACCGTGTGAAGGGGATTGAGCGAAGTCATCGGTTCCTGAAAAATCATTGCAATGTCTTTACCACGAACTTTCTGCAAAGATTTTTCATCAAGCTTCATCAAATCCTTATTGTCAAAAAGGATTTCCCCTGAAGGGTGGCTTGCCATCGGATAGGATAAAAGCTTCAGAATAGAAAGCGCGGTTACAGACTTTCCCGAACCTGACTCGCCGACAAGCGCGAGTGTTTCACCGGAATTGATGTCAAACGAGACGTGATCGACGGCAAGTGTTTCCTTGCCATCCTGACGAAACATCACTGAAAGATCGCGAACACTGAGCAAAGCTGTCATTGGAATGTCTTCCTCGGATCGAAAGCATCACGGGCGGCTTCACCGATGAAAGCCAGAAGCGACAACATGACCGCAATAGCAACAAAGCCGGTAATGCCAATCCACGGAGCATTGAGATTGGTCGCCGCCTGCCGCATGAGTTCTCCAAGCGAGGCCGACCCCGGAGGCAAGCCGAAACCGAGATAGTCAAGCGCAGTCAAAGTCGAGATACCGGCTGTCAATAAAAACGGCAAATAGGTAAGTGCTGCAACCATGGCATTGGGAAGAAGATGGCGTATCATGATCGTGATATTCGGTACACCTAGCGCCCTTGCTGCATTGACATATTCAAAATTTCTGGCCCGCAAAAATTCCGCACGCACGACGCCAACCAGCGCCACCCACTGGAACAGCAACATAATTCCCAGTAGAACCCAGAAGCCTTGGGCAAGAACCGCCGCCATAATAATGATGAGATAAAGTGCGGGAACCGAAGACCAGATTTCGATGAAACGCTGGAAAATGAGATCGACCCAACCGCCGAAATATCCCTGCACTGCACCGGCAGCAATGCCGATAATCGAAGAAACCGCCGTCAAGATAACCGTAAACAATATGGAAACACGAAAGCCGTAAAGCACACGCGCAAAAACATCACGTGTCTGGTCATCTGTACCAAGCCAGTTCCAGTTTCCGATTGTGCATTCGGGATCCTTTGCACCGAGAGCGTAATTCTTGCACCGTTCGTCTTTACTTTGGAGCCAGAATGGCGGAGCCAGCGCAACAGGTTTGTTGCCGACTGTTGTATCATAGGAATAATGCACCGGCGGCCATATTGCCCAGCCATGTTCGTTGATTTCTTTCTTGATATACTCTTCACGGAAATCGACCGTTGCAAGAACACCGCCAAATTTGGAATCGGGATAGTCGAAAAGCACCGGAAAGAGCAGTTCGCCTTTATAGGATGCGATAATCGGTCGGTCATTTGCAATAAAATTGGCGCCAAAAGAAAACAGGCAAAGAATAAGGAAAATCCACAACGACCACCAGCCGCGACGGTTTTTCTTGAAGTTTCTCCACCGCCGTTCATTAAGCGGCGACAAAAACGGCCTTTTGTTGCGGCGGGGTTTTGCTGGCTTTGCCACGTCGATTGTCTGTCCGGAAGGTTGCTCGCTCATCAAACGTCCCTCTTCTCGAAATCGATACGCGGATCGACAAGCATATAGGTAAGATCGGAAATAAGGCTGACAACAAGACCGATCAACGAGAAAATATAGAGCGAACCGAACACGACCGGATAATCACGATTGACAATGGATGTATAGCTTAGAAGCCCCATTCCGTTTAACGAATATAGCATTTCAATGAGCAGCGATCCGGTGAAGAATGACGCAATGAAAGCTGCCGGAAAACTTGCAATGACAACCAGCATGGCGTTGCGGAAGACGTGCCCGTAAAGAACCGCGTGTTCGCTTAAACCTTTTGCCCGTGCCGTCACCACATATTGCTTTCTGATTTCTTCCAGAAAACAGTTTTTGGTCAGCAATGTTGTGGTAGCGAAAGCCGAAATAACCATGGCTGTGAGTGGCAAAGCAAGATGGTGGAAATAATCCAGAATTTTACCGCCGAGCGACAATTCATCAAAATTTTCCGATGTCAAATGGCTCAATGGAAACCAGTCGAAGAATGACCCTCCGGCAAAAAGCACCATTAACAGAATACCGAACAGGAAACTCGGTATTGCATAGCCGATAATGATAACGGCACTTGTCCATATATCGAATGTGGAGCCGTCCTTGACGGCCTTGCGTATACCGAGAGGAATGGAAATTGCGTAAGAAATCAACAATTGCCATAGCCCTAAAGAAATCGAAACCGGCAAAGCACCTTTGATAAGATCGACGACAGAACGACCCTGCGTATAGGAATCCCCGAAATCGAAACGGATATAATTCCACAACATCGTGAAATAACGTTCAAGCGGCGGTTTATCAAAACCGAACTGCTTTTCGAGTTTTGCTATAAATTCCGGATCAAGGCCGCGTGCACCACGATATTTTGCACTCGCGTCGCTACCCTGTAACGTTACCTCCGATGAAAGTCCAAGATCGCCACCACCGCCGGCAACCCGCCCCATGGCATCGCCACCGGTCCCTTGCAATTGTGCAATAATATTCTCGATAGGACCACCGGGAGTAAATTGCACAATGACAAATGTCACCGTTAAAATGCCGATCAATGTCGGTATAATCAGCAGCAAACGCCGCGCTATATAGGCCGCCATATCTCTCTTTCATCCTTTTTCCGGTATGAGTTTTGTTACGCCCGCAACATGCGAATCAAACCGGTGCGTTCAATTGAACCCCTATTCTGGAACATTTATGGTAAACAAATGACAAACGGCTGATTTCACAGCAATTCCGGTTCATGGGCGCTCTAGTCCACCTCAGTTCTAGTTTTTGTCTTTCTTCACCCACCATGAGGGAATATCAACGCCGCTTGCTTCCGGTTGCGGTTCGGGAATGCCGAATTTGTCCCAATAGGCAATATTGAGATGTTCGGCATACCATTGCGGGATAAC
>CAMLLT010000184.1 GCA_946480935.1 uncultured Bartonella sp.
TGGTTTTTGTACCATAGGCAAGGGCTGCCACCGCTTGCGCCCCGCCAACACGATAAATCTCGCTCACACCGCCAAGTTTGGCTGCGGCAAGCACCAGCGGATTGAGATGTCCATCCGGTGTCGGAACCACCATAACAATACGCTCGACACCCGCAACTTTGGCCGGAACAGCATTCATCAGCACCGAACTCGGATAGCTTGCCGTACCACCCGGCACATAAAGCCCGACCGATTGGACCGCCGTCCAGTGCCAACCGAGTTCGACACCCAGCGGATCGACAAAGCGTTCATCCTTTGGCAATTGTTTCTGGTGGTAGACAACAATGCGATCATGGGCAAGTTTCAAAGCATTAAGCGTTTTTGGTGAAACATGCTTGACCGCTTCATCAATTTCACTCTCGCTAATTTTCAAACCTTTTTCTTTAAGGTCCACACGATCGAATTTGGCCGATAAGTCGATCAAAGCCTGATCACCCTGTTCGCGAACCGTTTTGATAATATCGCGCACAGTGTCATCAACACTCTGGGAAACTTCACGCTTTGAATCGAGAAATTTACGAAACTCGTTTTCAAAATTTGCCGATGATTGACGAAGAATTTGAACCATTCTTTTTCCTGTCGAAAAAAATTATCTGTGATGCGGGTTAGCCTTGGCCTGCCAGACAGGACCAAGGTCGGTCAATTGCGCTTCAATACATTCCACTTCAAGACGGATTGCAGCTTCACCGGAAAAAATCAGCGTCACAATACCGGCGGGAGGAACTGTCGGCTGAAATTGCATCGTCAAAAGAGACAAGACATTGTCTTTTTTTTCACGATCGAAACCACGCGTTTTGACACTTAGAACCCGATCGAAGCGAAGAGCCGTACGATGCCGTTCACCGGTTTTTGCACGCGAAAACAATCCCCCCTTCATCTGTTCTTCCCAAGCAAAACGGTTAAGTGCCGCTATAAAACGCTTCTCGCCACTGCGCCAGTCAAGATCGGCAACTTTAACGACAGCATCTTGCAAATGCGCCGACAAGATCTCCAGATCCTCGTCATCCATGGCTATCAATTTCAAAAGCGGCATCTTACCACTCCATTCTCTTTCAATAATATCCTGTTTGCGACAGGAAAGATATTGTCATTATCCGCTTATACGTTCAATCTGCGCACCACAATTTGAAAGTTTCTCTTCAAGCCGCTCGAAACCGCGATCGAGGTGATAAACACGATTGACCGTTGTTTCTCCTTCTGCCGCAAGTCCTGCTATAACGAGAGAAACCGAGGCACGCAAATCGGTCGCCATAACCTGTGCACCCAATAGCCGATCAACACCTTCAACTGTAGCCGTTTGACCAACAAGCGAAATATGGGCACCAAGACGTGCAAGTTCCTGAACATGCATGAAACGGTTTTCAAAAATTGTTTCGGTAATATGAGAGATGCCTTTTGCCCTTGTCATCAACCCCATAAATTGCGCTTGCAAATCTGTCGGAAAACCCGGAAATGGCTGGGTTTCAATATCGGTCGGAACAATATCGAGACCGTTTCTTGCAACACGGATCCCCTCTTCACTTTCTTTTATTTCCAAACCGGTTTTGGAAAGTGTATCAAGAACAGAACGCAAGTAATCAGGTCGTGCGTCTTTCAGCAGGACATCTCCACCGGTCATAGCAACCGCCATGGCGTAAGTACCTGCTTCAATACGATCGGAAATAACCTTGACGCGTGCGCCAGAAAGCCCCTCGACACCTTCGATATAAATCGTGGGTGTACCGGCACCTTTAATTTTTGCTCCCATTGCATTGAGACAGTCGGCAAGATTGACAACTTCCGGTTCGCAAGCCGCATTGTGTAAAACAGTATCACCTCTTGCCAGAGATGCTGCCATTAACATGGTGTGCGTGCCACCAACCGTCACTTTCGGAAAAGTAAATTCAGCGCCTCTTAGCCCTTTTGGTGCTTTGGCATGGACATAACCATTTTCGATATTGATTTCTGTGCCCAATGCTTCAAGCCCTTGAAGGATAAAATCCACAGGACGTGTTCCTATTGCACAGCCACCGGGGAGCGAAACGCAAGCTTCTCCCATGCGGGCAACCAAAGGTGCAATAACCCAGAAACTTGCCCGCATTTTTGACACGAGTTCATAGGGTGCACGTGTTGTCACAATCTGTCGTGCCGTAAAATGCACCGTTCTGGAATAGGCGCCATCCTGATGTTGACGACGACCATTCACCGAATAGTCAACACCATGATTACCGAGAATCCTGATAAGTTGTTCGACATCGGCCAAATGGGGTACATTATCCAGTGTTAGTGTATCATCGGTAAGCAAAGAGGCAATCATTAACGGTAATGCTGCATTTTTTGCACCTGAAATGGGTATAACCCCATTTAAACGATTCCCGCCAATAATTTTAATACGATCCATCCGTTAAGACCTTTCTTTGTTTTGCGATTGGTAGCAATCGTCCGGTTTATCCATTTGGCCTGTAAGGACAAAAGGTGGCACAAACAGGACTTAAAATTAAAAAATAAGAAAAAGCGGATTATTTTACCGGTACACCTTGCGGATGCTCTGCCTCGTCGTGGCCTGTCTTTTCGCGCATTTCTTCGCGCTCGCGCGCTTGTTGTTTGCGCCGGACAAGATTGGCGCGCAATTGTTGCGCCAAACGTTTTTGGCGACGTTCCTCAGCGATTGAATCTGCCATCCTTCAAACCTGTTGAATATTCTAAAAAAACGGTTCAGGTCATAACACCATGTTAAAAAAATTGCCAGCCAAAGAATATTGCCTTGATTTTTCTTATGAGAAACGTGAATGTCCGCTTGCCTATTTCTTTACAATGTGGCAGAACGCCGCCCGAAAACTATTTTTCTTAGCTGCGGTAGCTCAGTGGTAGAGCACTCCCTTGGTAAGGGAGAGGTCGAGAGTTCAATCCTCTCTCGCAGCACCAGTATTCAGTTAAACTCGCAATCCGTGATATTTACTGCCGAAACAGGCAAAATAAATGGCAAGCCGATTGCATCTGCGCTTTCAAAAATCAATATGGCAACCGGAAATTACGCGAAAACTAGCTCGTTCTTTCTTTCCCCATTCATTGCCAATAATCACCACAATTAATGATCATAAAAGACAATAAAGATAGAAAAGACAAGCAATGGAGCCTCGAAGCGGAGCCAGCTTCCAATTCTGACGAATTGCCGGACATTTATGATTTTTACAAGTTTTTGATCAACAGACTTTTTTGATCATCAGACCATTGTCAAAAGCTTACTCTTGTCAGAAACGGCTTTTGTTAAAATAATTTAACGGAAGAGAGAATGGAACATGCCTTTTTCCTGCCGTCAAATTGGTCTAGAGATGCCATTTCCTCTATTCAACCGAATTTTGCCAATATAGGTTCGTACGGTTCGTAATGTTTCATATTTCTTCAGTTTCCAATTTGACAATTGCTCTAGTAATGGCATCGCTCCCGTCTGTTTTTGCAAACGGAACAAGCACAACACAAAGTGACGAACCAATCGAACTGGCACAACTTTACGACCCCTCCGATTTGCCGCGTCATCGCCAGCAATTGCGCATTTATCGCGATCAATATGGCCGGCGCATCTATGTCGATGAAAATGGACGGGTTGTTCGTGTGGAAGAGCCGGAAAACTATCCCCAAGGTGTGACGCCGCCACCTTATGGAACAAACAATCAGGGGCCGATAGAAGGTGGCATGCCTTATGATCAGGATGTGCCCGAAGCACCCGACGCCAAGCCTTATCGAGGCGGCGGAGAAGCTGATCAACCTTCTTATAGAAAAACCACACCCCGTTATCAGGCTGGCGAAATGCCGACTGAACATACCCCCGCGATCAATGTTCCGAAAGGTCGTGAAACGGTTGCTGCTGTTCAGATCTTAATGGACCGACTGGGCTCCTCACCAGGGGCAATAGATGGTTTGGCGGGTAGCAATTTCGATAAGGCTGCCGCCGCCGCAAGTGAAATCAGCGGCCGTTTCATTGACCCCAATGACAAGCAACGACTTGATTCGGCATTGCAAGCAACCGGCGGTCCTGCCTTTACGCAATATACTATTACCGAAAGCGATTTGAACCGCCAATATGTCTCTTCTATTCCTGCCGATTATGCGATGAAAGCGCAGATGCCTGCCATGGCCTATACCTCGGTTAGAGAAATGTTGGCAGAGCGTTTTCATATTGATGAGACATTCCTGCAGGAACTCAATCCGCAAGCCCATTTTTCCCATGCTGGCGAAACGATCAAGGTTCCTAATCTGGTTTTGCCTAAACGCGAAAGTGTCGACCGGATTGTGGCCGACAAGGCTCGCAAACAGGTGCGTGGTTATAATGCCGAAGGCAGGCTTGTTGTCGCTTATCCGGCAACCATCGGCTCGTCTGACAACCCTTCGCCATCGGGCACCGTGCAAGTCGAGCGCATCGCTTTTAATCCGAACTATACTTATAACCCGAAGGTCAATTTCAAACAGGGAAGCAATAATGAAATATTGACTATTCCCCCCGGCCCCAACGGACCTGTCGGAACAGTCTGGATAGCACTTTCAAAACCGACCTATGGTATTCACGGCACACCCGACCCTTCGCGAATCGGTAAAACGTCAAGCCATGGTTGTATCCGTCTGACAAATTGGGATGCCGAAGAATTAGCAAAATTGGTAAAGCCCGGTGTGGTTGTCCACTTTACCGATTAATGTTTTGATTATTGACCAGTTGATCAGAAAATAAAGAGCGGTTTTATATCCGGTTAAACGGCCAGAAATTGAAAAACCGCTTTTT
>CAMLLT010000185.1 GCA_946480935.1 uncultured Bartonella sp.
AAGGGACCTGCATTTTTAGCCTATGACAATTTCGATATTTTTGTCGAATGGAACAAATCGATTGTCTATGCAACAACCGTTGCCTATTTCGCTTCGCGCCTCGCCGGTGCTCCCGCTTTCGACATAGGCCATCCGGATCCGGGGTTAAGCACAGAAGAGATGAAACAATTGCAACAAAAGCTTGCAAACCGCGGTTATGATATGGGCAAAGTGGATGGTGTTTATGGTATATTGACACGCGACGCCGTGCGAACCGAACAGCTCCGTTTGGGACTTCCTGCCGATTCATGGCCGACAAAAGAATTGCTTGACCGGCTTTAAAACCACATTCCACGTGGTCAAATAAATAGCGCATTCAACTCATAGCAAAACGGGCATATCTCTGCCCGTTTTTGTTACGTTGTTCGCTTTTTTAGGAATAGCACTTTCCTGATGACACCGGATTTGTTCGATCACCGGTTGAAGGTTTCATCTATTCTTTTCCGGAATTATGCGGACTCGCCACTTTGCTTCATCATGCAAACATTTTTGCCCAGACCCGTCATTTCTATCATTCTTTAACAGATGCATTATGCGCTTTCGCCTGCCGCACGAAAATTTACGCCAAATTCTCTTATGCTCTTTTGTTTTTTGCGCTTCATTTGTCTGCTCTGACAAAAAGTACTTTTCCATTGTCATAGCATAAAGACATTAACAAAGCCGCATTTCCAATGGGTCATGATTCCGGCACTTCAAAAAAGCCAAAAGGATGAATTTGTCCAAGAGGAATTCGAAAAATAAAACCCGACCGGAGCAAAGCTCCAGTCGGGCCTCAACCAAGGGAAATCCGTTGCGGGGGGTCTCGGTCTCCCTGGTTGTTAACCAATTTGTTGCACCTCAATAACGATGCCTCCTTGATATGAACGATCATCGCGAAGATCACAAGACAAGGGCTGGAAAAGCGGCTTAAAATTAAGAAATTTTTGCTATAATTTTACTCAATATGATAAAAACGTGTCAATTTTGTCTTATATTGGAGCATATAGTAGCAAAAAATAGATATTTCATGGAAAAATAACCCTGAATTTTTTGCAATTCGAGTCGCTGCCGCAGAACTTGTTCGGTCGACTGTCGGGAGATGGAGTGTCACTGGTCAAGCTCTTCTTCGTCTTTGCCCTTCTTGACCTTTACTATGACGGCAAAAAACACAAAACCAAAAGAACCGGTTGTTTTCCGGTTCTTCAAGCCTTACCGGATGATATCAAAGTTGCCACTCACGCAATTATTGTGAAGAGCTTCATCAAGAAAGAAGTGCCCTATGAAAAAACGGGCACAATCTTTCTTTTGCCCATCGTGACTATCTTGCGATGAAGCAAACCGAATTTTCACTTATATCACTATCCGTTCAGTCTCCTGTCGGAAGTTCGGCTGTGTCTTTTTTCGGTCTGATACCAATAAGGTAACATATGGCATAGACGAGATCGGCACGATTGAGTGTGTAGAAGTGAAAATCTTCCACGCCATGTTCAACAAGATCAAGCACCTGTTCGGCAGCAACAGCCGCCGCTACAAGATCATGTGTTTTCTGGTCTTCTTCCAACCCTTCAAAACGTTGTGCCAGCCAATCGGGAATATGTGTGCCATTGCGTGCGCAGAAATTTTTAACCTGCCAAAAATTATGAATTGGCAAAATGCCAGGTAAAATCGGAATATAAATGCCGGCTTTGCGCACTCTTTCTATATAATCTTCATAAAAATGGTTATCAAAAAAACATTGGGTAATGGCTTTGGTTGCGCCATTGTCGATTTTGCGTTTCAAAAGATCAATATCGGTCGCAAAATCGGGACTTTCAGGATGTTTTTCCGGATAAGCCGAAACAGTGATTTCAAAATCGCTATTAATTGCTTTCAAACCGGCAACAAGCTCAACCGCATTGGCATAGCCCCCCGGAGTGGGATGATAACGCCCTCCCGCTCCGTTGCTTGGATCACCGCGCAGCGCAACAAAATGATGAATGCCCATAGAGGCGAATTGACGTGCCACACCGTCGACTTCTTCACGTGTTGCATCAACACATGTCAAATGGGCCGCCGCATTAAGGTGTGTTTCCTTGATAATACGTTCGACTGTCCGGCCGGTTCTTTCGCGAGTGGAGCCGCCTGCCCCGTAAGTTACCGAAACAAATTCAGGCTTTAACGGTGCAAGACGCTTGACTGTTTGCCAAAGCATTTCTTCCATTTTCTCCGTTTTTGGCGGAAAAAATTCGAATGAAACCTTCAGCTTGTCGCCCAGATCGGGGCGGCGGGATAGTGATGGGGCAGACATTAAGCGGTCTCCGTTAGGCTATTATTTGTCAGGCAATCAACAAACGCGGGTCACGGGCGAGCCAAAGCTTGATCGTGAGCCCTTTTGTACTGCCATTTTGTTGTGGTTTAAAACTCAAAGTTTTTTCCAATGTCAAACCGGCTTTATCAAGCCAATCTTCCATTTGGGAATCAGAAAATCCCATACGTATATGGGCATATTTTTCACGTAAATATTCAAGTTCATGTGGAGCATAGTCGACAATAATGAGACGCGCACCGGGGCGCATAACACGCGCGGCTTCAAAAATTGCACTTTCAGGATCCGACAGGAAATGAAGTACCTGATAAATCGTAACGAGATTGAACGTTTCGTTCTCGACCGGCAAGTTAGCCACATCACCTAGTCTCACCTGCGCATTCGAAATGCTGGCTTTATCCAGATTGACGCGCGCGACAGCCAACATATCACGATTGTTATCAATTCCGATGGCACGCGTATAAAGGGGAGAAAATAACTTCAATAACGAACCTGTACCTGTGCCAATATCAAGCATGGACTGGAATGGTGTTGTTCCAACCAATTCAACCATGGTTTGTTCGACAGTGTTATCGGGAACGTGAAGCAATCTAAGTTTATCCCAGTCATGCGCATTTTTGGAAAAATAGGCAGCCGCAGCGCGGCTTCTCTCTTGTTTGACTTCATCAAGTCTTGCCATATCCCCTTCAATAAAATCGTCCCGATGATCAATATGCTCAAGCACCGTGTTTAACATTTCCCGCCGTAACGAACATGAAGACAACGAAAAATAGGCCCATGCACCTTCCTGATAACGCTCGATCAGGTTGGCCTCAGTTAAAAGCCGCAAATGTCGGGAAACGCGTGGCTGGGATTGCCCAAGAATTTTGGTAAGATCGGAAACTGTCAAATCGCCCTTGTCCAATAAAAACAAAATGCGCAAACGCGTTGTTTCAGCAACCGCCTTCAATACGTCTACCATTTCATTCAATGCCAATTGGCGCACCATAACCGTGTCTCCACTCTTATAGACATAAAGATATCTTTATATATTTTGCAAATGTCAAGCAGAGAGATGACTTATGCCCACAAACACCAAAGAATTCCCCTTCAATACATGTATTAGAGCGTTTGGACATATCTGATGTAAAACCGGATCTTGCTCTATAACCGGAATATTTGCATGTGAGGCTACACGAGCCGGATGATCGGGAAAACTATGACCGACAATAAAACGAAGTTTTCGAGTGTTTGCGATAGTAAATTCTCTTGTCTAATGTTAGGAAACACTCGCCGATCTGCGTGGAGACTTTAATCCGGCAAATCCCGCTTAACAGCCGTTCGTGCTCTTGCCACTTCATCATTGTTCTTAAAAAAAAGCAGACTATTATTTCAACCAAAAGAATTTGCTATTGAACCAATGTGCAGAACCGCAAATTTCCGCTTTTCTTTGATGAAAAGCCGCAATTGCGTTTGAAGTTCCGACTGTTTTTACATTTTCATATCCAAGCTTATAGACTTAAGAACAATAAAAATCAGTTTGACAAAAAAACGAGTTCAATTTTTTATTTGTCCATGACAACAAAGAGACAACGCGCTGTTTTAAAGGAATTGACCTTGCTGGTCCCGCAAGCTCCCTATGCTGATAGCGAACCTATCAGGTCTGCCGCTTTAAGCGCACATATGAGACATCTCCCTCCTTCCATTGCTGTGTGGCTCTCGATCGTTGCCTATATCCGCCATACCTATACCGATTATGATAAATTGCGCGATGAAGGTTACGACAAGGATTCAGCGCGTTTTTTTGTCATTGACGATATCAACGAAAAACTGACCGAATGGCGCGCAACGCGGTTTGTCGACGTGGATGAAAAATTATAAGAACCGCCCGAGCGATTTAAGCGATATTAGCCACTCTCATGGGGGAAGCGTGTATCACACGATAATGCGGGTTCATTGCTCTTTTTCCTGATCGCATCATGATTTCTCAATCAACCTATCAAAGATAACAAGCGAGGTTGCCTAAACTTAAATATCCGGCCCCATAGTTTCAACGGTCAAAAATATCAGCTTTCAGAGCGATCGCGCGCGTTTCAAAAAACACAAGTGACGCCGGGAAAGAAAAAGGGCGGTAAAACCGCCCTTTCAAATAAACCACTTATCGGTAAAAAATTAACGGACTATCACTTTCGAACCGACATCGACGCGTTCATAAAGATCGACAACATCTTTATTCAACATGCGGATACATCCTGCCGAAACATTTTTGCCAATGCTTGACGGTTGTGTCGTCCCATGGATACGGAAATAGGTGTCGTTGTTTCCTTGGAAGAGATAGAGCGCACGAGCACCCAACGGGCTGTGTAATCCCCCTGGCACCCCGTCAGCAAAGCGCTTATATTGCTGCGGTTTGCGCTGCACCATATCGGCTGTCGGAATCCAGCGCGGCCATTTACGCTTGAAGC
>CAMLLT010000186.1 GCA_946480935.1 uncultured Bartonella sp.
TTACCCGTTTCCAATGTCCGTGGGTCAAGTAATTGACATAAATTCCCCATAGCCCGATTTTTGCGCGCGAAAAAAAACGTTTTATTTCTCGCCTGAATGTCTTGGATGCGACACGCTTACTCTTATTCTCCCGATCGATTTTTATGCGGTCATCTGAAAGTGTGCTGATCAAGCCTGCCTGACGGACAATTGCCGGATCGAGTTGCCACATTTCGAAATGTTCGAATACATGACATTTCGGATTAAAAAGAAAATGGTCAAAGGGAAAGGTAATTTTTTCCATCATTGTGCAAAGTCTTTTCGCCGCCTGTCGCGAAACAATATATCCGGCCGCCATGATATGACGACTTTTCAATGGCGCAATTTGATAGCCTTCTTTAAGACTCTGGCTTTTTCCGAGCCAGACTTTTTTATTATGGGTTTCGATTTTTATAATATCGGCCCCTGCCGGAATCCAAAGGTCGTTATTTAAAAAATCACCCGCGTCTCCCGACAATATAACATCGTCTTCAAAAATCGCGGCAAAATCATCGTCTCCCGTTGCCACTTTTTCCAGTACTGCCCTATGACTTAAAAAACAGGCAATTTCGCCGCGAGTAAGCGGATCCGGCCAAAGCTGGTGTTGCCGAATATCGGCAATGAATTTTTCATCAAGATGAAGCCCGTCTATTGCAGCAACGCGCGTAAAACCAAGGTTCAACTGCCCGAATATTTTTTCAAGACGGTCTAAACGGTCTGGTGAACGATCAAGATTGATCACATATAGCTTCATGATGAATTTAACCGGGAACTTGGCGAATATAGTCACGCATATTAAATAGGTTTTATGGACGACGATCAACGCAATTCAGTTCAGCAAGATGAACTTTCTCTTTTACCTGACCGGTTTTACAACTGGTTTCAGAAAAAAGGATGGAGCTTGCGTCCGCATCAGGCTGAACTTCTAAAACGTTCGCAAAGTGGACAATCAACCCTACTCATTGCCCCCACAGGTGCAGGTAAAACTCTTGCCGGTTTTTTGCCTTCCATGGTTGCACTTTCTCACACAAAACACCATCAGCATCTTCATACGCTTTATATTTCTCCACTCAAAGCATTGGCTCAAGATATTGAACGCAATTTGAAAACGCCTGTACAGGAAATGGGACTTGATATTGCAATTGAAACAAGAACCGGTGATACCCCCCAACATAAAAGACAGCGACAAAAGTTCATTCCTCCTGATATATTATTAACAACGCCGGAGCAAGTGTCACTCATTCTATCATCGCACGAGGCAGAAAAATTTTTCGGCTTTCTTGATACTGTCATTTTGGATGAACTCCATTCTCTTGTCACCTCGAAGCGGGGACAATTGCTTTCCCTTGCACTCGCCCGTTTAAGAACATTGCGGCCGGATTTGAAAACAATTGGCCTTTCGGCCACCGTTTCCGATCCCGATTCCTTGCGGCGTTGGTTGGTGAGCCAGAAACAGAAATCTGCTATGGCGGGACTTGTAACAGTCGATGGTGGTGCCAAACCGGAAATTCGTATTTTACAAACCAAAGAAAATATTCCCTGGGCCGGGCACTCTGCCCGTTATGCTGTCAAAGACATTCTTGACCTTGTGAAACGCGCACAAACAACTTTGATTTTCGTGAATACGCGCTCACAGGCCGAAATGTTGTTTCAGGAATTGTGGCGCATGAATGAGGACAGTTTACCGATTGCACTTCACCATGGTTCGCTTGATGTCGGGCAACGTCGAAAGGTAGAAGATGCAATGGCCTTGAACAAGCTTCGCGCGGTTGTTGCCACCTCGACACTTGATCTCGGCATAGATTGGGGAAATATTGATCTGGTCATTCATGTCGGTGCTCCGAAAGGCGCAAGCAGACTTGCCCAGCGTATCGGTCGCGCCAACCACCGCATGGACGAGCCGAGTAAAGCGGTGCTTGTTCCGGCAAACTGTTTCGAAGTTCTGGAATGTCAGGCAGCGCTTGACGCAAATTATATCGGCGCACAGGATAGCCCGCATTTAAGTGAAGGCGCTATTGACGTTCTTGCCCAACATATTCTCGGTATGGCCTGCGCCGGACCTTTCAATGCCGACGAACTTTATCAGGAAGTTAAAACGGCCGAACCTTATTCTACACTGAAAAGAAAAACATTTGATGAAACATTGAATTTCGTTGCAACAGGTGGATATGCCCTTAAAGCTTACGAGCAATATGCAAAAATAAGGCCCACGAAAGATGGGCGCTGGCGTGTTTCCAATCCCAGAATCGCACAGCAATACCGGCTTAATATGGGAACCATTATCGAAGCTGCCGAACTCAATGTCCGGCTTGTTAAATCCGGCAATATGAACGCAATGCGGGGCGGCCGGATGCTGGGACGCATCGAGGAAAGTTTTCTTGAAAGCCTGACAAAAGGTGACACATTCATTTTTGCCGGTCATGTTCTCTGTTTTGAAGGCATCCGCGAAAACGAGTGTTATGTAAGCTTGTCTAAAAAACCGGAAGCACGTGTTCCAAGCTATATGGGAGGCCGTTTTCCGCTTTCGACTTATCTTGCGGACGGATTGCGAAAAATGCTTGCAAACCCGAAAGAATGGCATGTTTTGCCCGGTCAGGTGCAAAAATGGCTTGAACAACAAAAAATCTTTTCCATTCTGCCAGACACCAATCAATTATTGATCGAAACATTTAATGAAAAAAACCGGTCTTTTCTTGTTGCCTATCCTTTCGAGGGACGCCTTGCCCATCAGACACTTGGAATGTTGTTGACACGACGCCTCGAACGGGCCGGTTTAAATCCTGTCGGTTTTGTGGCTACAGATTATTCGATCGGTCTTTGGGCACTTGATGATATGGGGGAAGCCATAAAAGCCGGAAATCTTTCGTTAAAGGAACTCTTTTCCGAAGATATGCTGGGCGATGATCTCGAAGCATGGCTAGACGAAAGCTATCTGCTCAAACGGTCTTTCCGTAATTGCGCCATGATTGCCGGTTTGATTAACCGTCGTCATCCGGGGCAAGAAAAAACCGGAAGACAGGTCACTGTCTCGACCGACCTTATTTTTGACGTTTTAAGGACGCATGAACCAAATCATATTCTGCTTCAGGCAACACGGCAGGATGCGGCAAGTGGGCTTTTAGACATCAAACGACTGGGTGTAATGTTGAAGAGGATTAAAAATCATATTATCCACCGGCCGGTTGACAAGATGTCGCCGCTTGCGCTTCCGGTTATGCTAGAAATTGGCAAAGAAATGATTCCGGGAAGTGCAGAAGACAATATATTAACAGAAGCAGCAGAAGAACTTATTCAGACCGTTCTTGAAAATTGAAGCGAAGACGTATTTGAACATAAGAAGCAAAATTGAAAGTTTCGCAATGGTCGTCAACGGCGCAGAATTAATCTGCGATTGCACCGGTGCGGCTTTTTGGGAAGCTGAAAAGTTGCTCATTGTTGCCGATCTTCACCTCGAAAAATCCTCATGTTTTGCCCGCCATGGACAATTATTGCCACCCTATGATAGCGAACGTACGCTCATAAGGCTGAAAAATGTGATTGAGAAATATCAACCGCAAATAATCATGGCTCTGGGGGACAGCTTCCATGACAATCAGGCTTCCATGCAACTATCGGAAAAAAATCGGCAATTGCTTGAAGACATCGTTAGTCATTACGAGATGATCTGGATTGCCGGAAACCATGATGATGAAAAAACCGAATTTTCGGGTCAATGGACTCATGAAATTCAAATAGGTCCGTTAATATTTCGCCATGAACCACGCATCGGCTCACAGAACGGGGAAATTGCCGGTCACCTTCATCCTGCTCTTCGCATTTCTCGTCGTGGAATGTCGGTTAGACGCTTTTGTTTTGCAAGTGACGGAAACCGGATGATTTTGCCGGCTTTTGGCGCCTATGCCGGAGGACTGGACCTAACCCACAAGGTTTTTACGAATATTTTTAACAAATCCGAACTTATAGCGTGCCTTTTAGGAAAAAATACTATTTACCCAATTCACCACAGAGATTTTTTTCGCGCTAAATTATAAATACTATTGTACATTGTTACAAAAAAAACTAATTCCGTTTTCTATTTTTATTTGTCGGGAAGGTTTGAGGCAATGATATATTTTTCCATGATATTTCTTGGCCTTGCGATTTTATGTATGTCCCTTCACATCTTTAGTTTTATTGTAGTGCTGTGTCGTCGTTTTTGGAAACCGAAAGGCATATTCGGTAAAGGTGAAGAAGAAAAAGTTACTATTTTACGCCCCGTTTCAAATCTGGAATACGGACTTCGGCGCACATTGGCTTCAACTTTCGAACTCAATCATAAAAATTATGAAATTATTTTTTGCGTTGCAGACAAAAACGACAAAGCCATTCCGTTAATCGAAAGCCTGATTTCCGAATATCCCGATGCCGATGCAAAATTGCTGATTGGTAATGATAGAATTAGCGATAACCCCAAGTTGAACAACCTTGTCAAAGGTTGGCATCAGGCAAAATATCCATGGGTTGTCATGACCGATAGCAATGTATTGATGCCTAAAACCTATATTGCAGATATTTTTTCTCGTTGGAGAAAAAATACCGGCCTCGTTGCCTCTCCTCCCCTTGGAACAGAACCGGAAAATTTCTTTGCCAATCTCGAAGCTGCATTTCTCAATTCCTATCAAGCACGCTGGCAATTAACTTCCGATACAATCGGAAACGGTTTTGCACAGGG
>CAMLLT010000187.1 GCA_946480935.1 uncultured Bartonella sp.
ACAGAACAGGAAGAATCCGAAAACCGCCAGAAAGAATTTGCCAAACGCAGCAAATTGTTCATGGAAGCTCTGGATGTTGACGAGATGGTTGCACAGGTTCTTGCTTCCGAAGGTTTTGCTTCCATTGAAGAAATTGCCTATGTTGATCCGGACGAAATCAGCTCGATCGAAGGCTTTGACGAAGAAACCGCTTCCGAAATTCAGCAGCGTGCTAAAGACTATATCGACAAGCAGGAAGCAGAGCTTGACAAGAAACGTAAAAAACTCGGTGTTTCCGACGAATTGCGTGAATTGCCGGGGATGACAACCGCGATGATGGTTGCCGTCGGTGAAGATGGCGTCAAGACGATTGAAGACTTCGCCGGTTATGCCGTTGACGATCTTGCCGGTTGGCGGGAACGCAAGGATGGCGAAACGCAGAATTTTGCCGGTGTTCTGACACCATTTGATATCAGCCGCGCCGATGCCGAGGCTATGGTTGTTGCTGCCCGCCTGAAAGCTGGCTGGATAACAGAAGAAGATCTTCATAGCCACGATCAGGAACAGACAGAAGAAGAACAGGCTGTAACACCGGCAGATACCGAAAAAACTGCAGAAACAGAAACGCCTGCTGAATAAGAAAGATGGGCTGATTGATGAATGACCGTACATGTATCCTGACAAGAAAAAGTGGTGAGGCGCAAGAGCTTATCCGCTTTGTTGCCGGACCGGACGGTCATCTTGTGCCCGATATAAAAGCCAACTTGCCGGGGCGGGGAGCATGGATTTCCGCCTCTCGATCTGTTCTTGAAGACGCAATCAGGCGTAAGGCTTTTACACATAGCCTGAAGACTGATATCATCGTGGATCAGGGGCTTGTCGAACTTGTAGACAGACTGCTGGTCAAGGCGGCACTTGGTCGTCTTGCTTTGGCTCGAAAGGCCGGTGCAGTCGTGACCGGTGCGACCAAGGTCGAACAGGCAATACGTTCAGGTGAAGCATGTCTTGTTTTACACTCGAAGGAAGCCGCTTTTGATGGTAAACGCAAGATCGAACAGGCAATCTACTCGGTCAAACGACCGGATAAGCCAGACATTCCGGTTGTAACTTTATTCAACAGTGATGAAATGGGTGTGGCTTTTGGTGATAATCCTGTGATACATGCTGCATTATTGAATTCGAAGCTTGCACAGGGATTCATAAAAACGGTGCAAAAACTTGTCGCCTACCGCGATGGTAAGCACTAGGCCGGAAAAGAAGACGGTAGAAGCCGTGAAGGAAACGGAATGACGGAAAACAATAACGACAAGAAAACAGCCAAGAAAACGCTGACCTTAAAACGCCCCGGGGTTGAAACCAGCACAGTCAAGCAGAATTTCAGCCATGGTCGCACAAAGGCGGTCGTTGTCGAAACGAAACGGCGAAAAATCACCCGTCCGGACGAAAAGGTGGAAGTCAAGCACGTTGTGACCAAGCCGCGCGTTGCCCAGAGAGCAAAGCCGCGTATTGAAACGCCGCTGAAAGTTTCGGCACAACACCCCCATAGCAATCTTTCATCGGCTGAAATGGAAGCACGTATGCGGGCTCTCGAGGAAGCACGGCTTCACGCTGAAGAAGAACATAAACGCGAAGAAGAAGAACACAAACGCGCCGAAGAAGAAGCAAAGCGTCGTCAGGCAGAAGAAGCCAAACGCGCTAAAGAGCGCGAAGAACTTTTACGCAAACAGGCTGAAGAAGACGCCAAAGCCCGCGCTGCCCACGAGGCTGAAAAGGCCGAAGCCAAGAAGCCCGAAGTCAAAAAGCCGGAAGTGCATAAGGTCAAAGAAGGTTATCGTCCAAAGACCGATAAACAGGCAGCCAATCGCCCGATAGAACTTGACATTGCTCCCGTTACCAAGCAACGCGCAGCCGCTCCTGTCACAAAACGTAATATTGTTGATGATGACGAGGACGATCGTCGTTCGCGTCGTGGCGGTGGCAACAAATCCGAAGTACGCGCTCCCAAAGCAGTGAAAGGCGGTGATGAACGTCGCCGCAGCAAACTGACATTGAATAGTGCACTTGACGAGGAAGGCAATTCTCGCGGCCGCTCGATGGCTGCTATGCGTCGGCGTCAGGAAAAATTCAAACGCTCGCAAATTCAGGAACCGCGTGAAAAAATCTCTCGCGAGGTGACAATTCCTGAAACAATTACCATTCAGGAACTCGCTCAACGTATGACAGAACGCTCTGTCGACGTTATCAAATACTTGATGAAACAGGGGCAGATGTTGAAGCCGGGTGATGTGATTGATGCCGATATGGCGCAATTGATCGCCGAAGAATTCGGCCACACGGTAAAACGCGTTGCAGAATCGGATGTTGAAGAAGGTCTCTTCAATGTTCCGGATGATCCTGCAAAGCTCAAACCGCGTCCTCCTGTCGTTACCATTATGGGGCACGTTGACCACGGCAAAACATCGCTTCTTGATGCCATCCGCCATGCCAATGTTGTTGCCGGTGAAGCGGGTGGTATCACCCAGCATATCGGTGCTTATCAGGTGGAACAAAAGGGACAGAAGATAACCTTTATCGATACACCGGGACATGCTGCCTTTACAGCGATGCGTGCCCGTGGTGCGCAGGTAACCGACATTGCGGTTCTGGTTGTTGCAGCCGACGATAGTGTTATGCCGCAAACGATTGAATCCATTCACCATGCAAAAGCGGCCGGTGTGCCGATTATTGTTGCCATCAACAAGATTGATAAACCGGCTGCCGATCCGCAAAAGGTCAGAACAGAGCTGTTGCAACATGAAGTGTTCGTCGAAAGCATGGGTGGTGACACACTGGAAGTCGAGGTTTCGGCAAAAACCGGCAAGAATATCGACAAGCTTCTTGAAGCAATTCTGTTACAGGCGGAAATTCTCGACTTGAAAGCCGATCCTGATCGTACCGCTGAAGGTGTTGTTATCGAAGCACAGCTTGATCGCGGTCGTGGTGCTGTTGCAACGGTTCTCATCCAGAAGGGAACATTGCATCCTTCCGATATTATCGTTGCCGGTAACGAGTGGGGTCGTGTTCGTGCCCTTATCAATGACCGTGGCGCCCATATCAAAGCGGCAACCCCGTCAATGCCTGTCGAAGTTCTCGGTATGCAAGGCACTCCCCAGGCGGGTGACCGTTTTGCAGTCGTCGCCAATGAAGCACAGGCCCGCGAGATTGCCGAATATCGTCAACGTCTTGCCCGTGAAAAAGCGGTTGCGCGGCAGGCGGGCTCGCGTGGTTCTCTTGAACAGATGATGAACCGGATGCAGACAAGCGGCATGAAAGAATTTCCGCTGGTCATCAAAGGGGATGTTCAGGGTTCTGTCGAAGCCATTACGTCGGCACTGGAAAAACTTGGCAATGACGAAGTGCGCGCCCATATTGTCCATGCCGCACCCGGTGGTATTACGGAAAGCGATGTATCATTGGCTGCAGCATCCAATGCTGCCATCATCGGCTTCAATGTTCGTGCCAATAGTCAGGCACGTGATGCAGCCGAAGCCCAAGGCATCGAAATTCGTTACTACAATATCATTTATGATCTTGTTGACGATGTGAAGGCCGCAATGTCGGGCATGTTGACGCCGGAACGCCGCGAAACTTTCCTTGGCAATGCCGAGATTATCGAAGTCTTCAACATTTCCAAGGTTGGGAAGGTCGCAGGTTGCCGTGTTACGGAAGGCAAGATGGAGCGCGGCGAGGGCGTACGCCTTATCCGTGATCATGTTGTTGTCCATGAAGGCAAGCTCAAGACTTTGAAACGCTTCAAAGACGAGGTTGCCGAAGTTCCTGCCGGTCAGGAATGCGGTATGGCCTTCGAGAATTATGATGATATTCGCGTTGGAGATATTATCGAAGCGTTCCGCGTTGAAACCATTAAACGCTCGCTCTAATTCAACACATGTTTGGCCATATTATTCAATGATATGGCCAAACGGAAAATCCCGTCTGATGAACGAAAGTTGCGCCGGTTTTCAAGCGGTGGTTGACCGCTTTGATCTGTTGCGAATTGATCGTTTTGAAAGATTTCGGGATATCGATCGACAAATATGTGCCTGAAAAATCAAAGGTAATAGTTATGAAACATGCTGGTCCATCCCAAAGGCAATTGCGTGTCGGCGAACAGGTTCGCCATGCTCTTGCTTCCATATTCCAGCGGGGAGTTATTCTGGATCCGGTGCTTGATGGTGTGGTGCTCAGTGCAACCGAGGTGAGAATGTCGCCGGATTTACGTGTTGCAACCTGTTTTGTTGCCCCGCTTGCCGATGCAGATCCTGAAGAGGTGGTAAAAGCGCTCAATCATCATGCGAGATTTATTCGTGGCGAGTTAGGGCCCCAGTTGCGGCAATTGAGATATATGCCGGAATTCCGTTTCAAGGTGGATACGAGTTTTGACAATTTTGCAAAAATCGATGCCTTGTTGCACTCGCCGGAAGTGGCCCGCGATCTTCATCACGATGACGAGGAAAAGGAATAGAATTTTATGGCGCGTCAGCGAAAGAAAAAGGGCCGTCCGGTTTCGGGCTGGGTGATTCTTGATAAGCCGGAGGGCATGGGATCAACCGAAGCTGTTTCGAAAATCAAATGGCTGTTTCAGGCGGAAAAAGCCGGCCACGCCGGAACACTCGACCCGCTTGCTTCGGGCATGTTGCCAATTGCCTTGGGAGAAGCCACAAAAACTGTTCCCTATGTTGTCGATGGTACAAAAGTTTATCGCTTTAC
>CAMLLT010000188.1 GCA_946480935.1 uncultured Bartonella sp.
CTCTAGCCGGTTGCAAAAACCAGACCACAAAACTGCAAGACCGGTTTTTCCGGTCGTCAAACCGCCGGTTTTCGGCATAGTTAAAAAAAGGCAGATTATTATGGCTAAAAAAATTGCAGGCCAACTTAAGCTGCAGGTTCCGGCAGGAGCGGCAAACCCGTCTCCGCCAATTGGACCTGCTCTTGGTCAGCGCGGCATCAACATTATGGAATTCTGTAAAGCGTTTAACGCCGCATCGCAGGAAATGGAAAAGAACTCTCCGATACCGGTTGTTATAACCTATTATCAGGACAAGTCCTTTACATTTTCGATGAAGACGCCGCCGGTTTCTTATTTCTTGAAAAAAGAAGCCAATTTGAAATCTGGCTCAAAAGAGCCGGGCAAGACGGTTGCCGGAACGATTTCTCGCGACAAAGTTCGTAAAATTGCGCAAGCCAAGATGAAAGATCTTAACGCCAATGACGTTGAAGCTGCTATGCGTATGATTGAAGGTTCAGCCCGTTCAATGGGTCTACAGGTGGTGGGCTAAAATCATGGCGAAGATAGCAAAAAGACTTAAGAAAATCCGTGAAGGTGTAGACTTTAACAAGTTTTATCCTTTGGACGAAGCAGTTAAGATGGTCAAAGATCGTGCGATTGCCAAGTTTGATGAAACAATCGAAATCACGATGAATTTGGGCGTTGATCCCCGCTATGCAGACCAAATGGTTCGTGGCGTTGTCAATCTTCCGAATGGAACAGGTCGTCACGTACGCGTTGCTGTTTTTGCTCGTGGAGATAAAGCGGAAGAAGCGAAAGCTGCTGGTGCCGATATTGTCGGTGCAGAAGATTTGTTTGAGACGGTCAATGGCGGTACAATTGAGTTCGATCGTTGTATTGCAACACCGGACATGATGCCACTGGTCGGTCGTCTGGGTAAAATCCTTGGACCACGTAGCTTGATGCCAAACCCGAAAGTTGGTACTGTTACGCCGGATGTCGCAGCTGCAGTTAAGGCATCGAAAGGTGGTGCCGTCGAATTCCGTGTTGAAAAAGCCGGTATTGTCCATGCAGGTGTTGGCAAAGCTTCTTTTAGTGCCGAGCAGATTGCCCAGAATGTGAAAGCATTCGCTGATGCTGTTTTGAAAGCAAAGCCGTCTGGCGCCAAAGGTGATTATTTAAAACGCGTCGGTCTGTCGTCAACAATGGGTGTTGGTGTCAAGATCGATTTGGCTTCGGTTCGTCCGGAGCAATAAGAATTCAACCGGCCATTGGCTGGTGTATCAATCCGGGCTTTTCATGAAGCCCGGGTCATACCGGGGAGACCCGGAATGTCCTGTCCGAGATTGTGGGTGACACATTAAGTGTCTTAATAGAATTTGAACCTGCATGAGACTGGGGTAATGACCTGGATGTTTTTGAGACTAAAAGGTTTGAACCAGCGTTGCCTTTGAGCGCTTTAAAAGCGTGGAAAAGGGGACAGGATCCTCACTGATAACGGAAATGGTTTCTGTTATCTCAAGGCAACCCGACGGGTTTTGATAAAACCCGTTAAATGGAGAGAGACAGTGGATAGAGCGGAAAAACGCGAATTTGTCACATGGCTCAATGGGGCTTTAAAAGAGTCCGGTTCGGTCGTGGTGGCTCACTATTCCGGTCTGACAGTTTCACAAATGAACGAACTCCGTTCGAAAATGAGTGAAGCTGGCGGCGCCGTTAAAGTCGCAAAAAACCGCCTTGCCAAGATCGCTCTTAAAGGCACGGATTCGGAATCGATTTCAGATCTGTTCACCGGACAGACACTGATAGCCTATTCTTCGGATCCGGTGACAGCACCGAAAATTGCTGTCGAATTTTCTAAAGCTAATGACAAGCTTGTCATTCTTGGTGGCGCTATGGGTGCTACGAACTTGAACGCGGACGCTGTGAAGTCTTTGGCTTCGTTGCCGTCTCTGGACGAGTTGCGTGCGAAACTGGTTGGAATGATTTCCACACCGGCTACCCGTATTGCTCAAGTTGTCAAGGCACCTGCCGGTCAGGTTGCACGTGTTATTGGCGCATATGCCCGCAAGAGCGAAGCGGCTTAAGGCTGTTTCGCAAACCGGTTATTAAAAAAGATAGGAAAATCTTTTTAGCCGGTTCGCTGTTAAACAATTGGTTAAACCTTTTAATTGAAGGAATATAAAAATGGCTGATCTCGCAAAGATCGTTGAAGACCTTTCCAACCTCACCGTTTTGGAAGCTGCAGAGCTTTCCAAGATGCTCGAAGAAAAATGGGGCGTTTCTGCTGCTGCTCCGGTAGCAGTTGCTGCCGCTGCCGGCGCTGCTGCTCCGGCTGCTGAAGAAAAGACCGAATTTGACGTTATCCTCGTTTCTGGCGGTGCCCAGAAGATCAACGTCATCAAGGAAGTTCGCGGCATTACAGGTCTCGGCCTTAAAGAAGCCAAGGATTTGGTTGAAGGTGCTCCGAAGCCTGTTAAAGAAGGCGTTTCGAAAGACGAAGCTGAGAAACTTAAAGAACAGCTTGAAAAAGCTGGTGCTAAGGTTGAACTTAAATAAGTTCGTAAAGCCGGTGGGTGTTTACCCACCGGTTCCACTTGAAAGAGGTGGAATCGGACTTTGTATTGAACCCTTTTCCTGACAGTTCGGTGGCTGTCAGGAAACGGGTTTAAACCGTTCAGGGACATGACATTAGAATCAACGATTGGATGGTTGGTCGTCGGTCTTTGAGAAAACAAGGCGCTCCGGTAGCATGGGGGTTGCCAATGTCATCCGTTTTATCGGGTGGCAAATAAAACAAGTAGGATGTAGGTCATTTTTTGGTCTACTTTAACTGGTCTGCTTTATGCAGATTGATGATGTATTGCCTCAAGGGAGTGTGACTTCCTGAAGGGCACAAATCGAGGAGCGACGATGGCTCAGACCCTTTCATTTAACGGTCGCAGGCGCGTGCGCAAGGTATTCGGAAAGATTCCCGAAGTGGCCAAGATGCCGAACCTTATCGAGGTTCAAAAGGCTTCTTATGACCAGTTCCTGATGGTTAATGAACCAAAAGGCGGAAGAAAAGACGAAGGCTTGCAAGCTGTATTTAAGTCGGTGTTTCCGATAACGGATTTTTCGGGTGCATCCATGCTCGAATTCGTCCGTTACGAATTTGATCCACCGAAATTCGATGTTGAAGAATGTCGGCAACGCGATCTTACTTACGCGGCACCTCTTAAGGTGACGCTGCGTTTGATCGTGTTCGATATTGATGAAGATACCGGTTCCAAGGATATTAAAGATATCAAGGAACAAGATGTCTATATGGGTGATATGCCCCTTATGACAGATAACGGTACTTTTATCGTGAACGGTACGGAACGTGTTATCGTATCCCAGATGCACCGTTCACCGGGTGTCTTCTTTGATCACGATAAGGGGAAATCCCATTCATCCGGCAAATTGTTGTTTGCTGCACGTATTATCCCGTATCGCGGTTCCTGGCTTGATATTGAATTTGATGCCAAGGATATCGTTTATGCCCGTATTGATCGGCGCCGTAAAATACCTGTAACAAGTATTTTAATGGCACTCGGTATGGATGGGCAGGAAATCCTGTCGACATTCTATAATACGGTTACTTTCAAACGTGCCAAAGATGGTTGGCGCATTCCTTATTCGGCTGAACGCTATAAGGGAATGAAGTTGCTGGCTGATCTTGTTGATGCCGATACGGGTGAAGTTGTTGCCCAGGCTGGCAAGAAGCTGACAGCACGCGCGGCAAAGCAACTTGCTGAAAAAGGCCTTAAAGAGATCAAGGCTACCGAAGATGATCTTTTCGGTTCATATCTGGCTGAAGATATTGTCAATTACGAAACCGGCGAAATCTATCTTGAAGCCGGCGACGAAATTGATGAGAAAACGCTGCAGATTTTGCTTGACCGGAATGTTGACGAAATCAATGTTCTTGATATCGACCACGTCAATATCGGTGCTTATATCCGCAACACTCTTGCAGCTGATAAAAATCAAAGTCGGCAAGATGCTCTGTTCGATATTTATCGTGTTATGCGCCCTGGCGAACCGCCCACACTTGAGACAGCCGAAGCGATGTTCAATTCGCTGTTCTTTGATCCGGAGCGCTATGATCTTTCGGCCGTCGGTCGTGTCAAGATGAATATGCGTCTTGATCTTGATTGTCCGGATACGATTCGTATTTTGCGCAAAGAAGATATTCTAGCTGTCGTCAAGACACTTGTCGAATTGCGTGATGGTCGTGGTGAAATCGACGATATTGATAACCTCGGTAACCGTCGTGTCCGCGCTGTCGGCGAATTGATGGAAAACCAGTATCGCATTGGTCTGTTGAGGATGGAACGCGCTATCAAGGAGCGTATGTCCTCAATAGAGATTGATACGGTTATGCCGCAAGATCTTATCAATGCAAAACCGGCTGCTGCTGCTGTTCGTGAATTCTTCGGTTCGTCGCAGTTGTCGCAGTTTATGGACCAGACCAATCCGCTTTCGGAAATTACCCATAAGCGGCGTCTGTCGGCATTGGGACCGGGTGGTCTTACCCGTGAACGTGCCGGTTTCGAGGTTCGTGACGTGCACCCGACCCATTATGGTCGTATCTGCCCGATCGAAACACCGGAAGGTCCGAATATCGGTCTTATCAATTCGCTTGCAACATTTGCCCGTGTCAACAAATATGGATTTATTGAAAGTCCGTATCGCAAGATCATTGATGGCAA
>CAMLLT010000189.1 GCA_946480935.1 uncultured Bartonella sp.
GCTATTTTATATAAACTTTCCACCAACTGACAATCGCTAAGTTTCACAAAATGTCATGGGTTGTGATTTAATCGGTCAATCTCTTCGACCGCCTTGCAAAAGACGATTTTAAACCATAAATCAATGACTAGGAATAACCCTCGGAGAAACGCTTGCTCTTGGCTTTTTCCTAAATCGATTTATGAAAGTGGAGTTTCATGTCAACGCGCCATATTCCTGTTTTGATCGTCGGTTCAGGCCCTGCCGGTTATACGGCTGCAATTTATGCGGCACGTGCCATGCTTAAACCTGTGATTGTTACTGGTCTGCAACAGGGCGGCCAATTGACCATTACTGACGAGGTTGAAAACTATCCCGGTTTTGTCGATCCGATTGGCGGGCCCGAACTCGTTCAGAAAATGGCCGATCAAGCGGTGAAAATGGGAACCGAGCTCATTTATGACATCATCACCAAGGCAGATCTTTCAAAACGGCCTTTTACGCTGCATGGTGATTCAGGCGCTGTCTATACTTGTGACGCGCTCATCATTGCGACCGGTGCGCAAGCCCGTTGGTTGGGGCTCGAGAGCGAAAAAACCTTTATGGGCGGTGGTGTTTCGGCCTGTGCAACATGCGATGGCTTTTTCTATCGCGGTAAAGATGTGGTTGTGGTCGGTGGTGGCAATACTGCCGTAGAAGAAGCACTTTATCTGGCAAATCTTGCCAAAACCGTCACTGTCGTGCACAGGCGGGATTTTTTCCGAGCTGAAAAAATTATGCAAGAGCGTTTGTTAAAACGTGATAATGTTCGTGTCATCTGGAATCATGTGGTCGACGAAATTGTCGGTAATCCGCCAAAGCCGCCCATGGGCGCAACGGTGACCGGTGTGCGTCTTAAAGACACTTTGACCGGAAAATTGAGCGAAATAGAAGCGCAAGGCGTGTTCATTGCAATTGGTCACGCGCCGGCTGTCGAGTTGTTTGAAGGGCAATTGCGCCAGAAACCTGGCGGCTATTTATGGACAGCGCCGGATTCAACAGCAACCGATGTCGAGGGTGTCTTTGCTGCAGGTGACGTAGCCGACGATACATTCCGTCAGGCTGTGACTGCTGCCGGGCGTGGCTCGATGGCAGCTATTGAAGTTGAACGTTTTCTGGATAGTCAGGCTGATTCAAAGGCTGTTGAAAAGTAGATTTTATCCGGTGCTTTTGAGATAAAAATTGCGCCCGATATCGAGAATGGATACCAGATTTTTAATCTGGAAGCAGTTTTTAACATTTAAGGAGAAAACGAGTGGCTGCGCCGTTGGATTGGGATAAATTGAGAATTTTCCACGCCGCTGCCGAAGCTGGCTCGTTTACACATGCCGCGCAGACGTTACATTTGTCGCAATCGGCAATTTCACGTCAGGTTTCTGCGCTCGAGCAGGATGTCGGTGTGCCACTTTTCCAACGCCATGCACGCGGACTTATCATGACGGAGCAGGGCGAAATTCTTTATCGCACGGCCCATGATGTGTTGATGAAACTCGAAAATGTTCGCTCCAAATTGAGTGAGAGTCGTGAAAAGCCGACCGGCCATTTGTGCGTTACAACGACGTTCGGCCTCGGCTCCGGTTGGCTTGTGCAGCGGATACCGGAATTTGTAAATCTTTATCCCGATATCCAAATCCAGCTTCTGCTTGATGACGAAGAACTCGATTTAACAATGCGCCATGCCGATTGCGCTTTGCGTTTGCGTCAGCCCCAGCAACCCGACCTCATCCAGCGTCGGCTTTTTACGGTGCATATGCATGTTTATGCTTCGGCCAATTATCTTGCCAATCATGGCAAACCCACCCAATTGGAAGAACTTGATAATCATCGCATTATTTCATTCGGTGAATCGGCACCGAGCTATCTTGCCGGCTTGAACTGGCTGGAAAGTGCCGGACGTAATGACGGGTCGCAGCGCATTCCTGCTTTACAAATCAACAATGTGATTTCCATCAAAAAGGCAACGATGCAAAATCTTGGCATCGCAGTTTTGCCGGATTACACCATCGCCCCCAATGACGGGCTGATCAAGCTCTTCCCCGATCTTACGGAAATTCCTTCTTTCGACACCTTTTTCTGTTATCCGGAGGCATTGAAAAACTCTGCCAAACTTCATGCTTTTCGCGATTATATTTTCGCCAAAAGCCGCAATTGGTCATTTTGACCGGATGAGAGGAATGACGGGTTTTTGGAAATGTCCGAATGTCAGGATAAATAATTATCACATTCACGATTTTACCGGATGAACGACATATTTCCGGTTATGCCCTTGTGTGTGAAACCAAGCTTTTCGGAGAGATATTCAAGAAATTTTGCTCTTTCCCTTGAATTGATCTCGTTTGACTTGCAATAACGTTGGCTGATTGCAAGCTTATTTGATGTAAAGCTCGATAGCAGTTCTCCGATGGATAAGCATGATTGCCGGTCATATTGCCTTTTCTCTGGGCACGTCCCGACTAATGGCTATCTTTTGTGACGAGAAGACGCCTTACCGGAAATTGTCGGAATTATGATTTGGCTTTTATTCTAACAGTATGTTTTTTAAATAAAAAAATAATTTTATGTGCCGAAGCGAGACAGTTTTTTTAAAAGAGCTATGCACTCAGTGCATGGCTGACGTGCTTAATTTCTGGTTGTTGAATGCCTAAAAAAAGTGCATATTTCGCACATCTCAAGAACACGTCTCCTCCCATTGCGTTTCTTGAGTGTTCCCCTCTGGAGGTTTTGTCAGATTGACTTTAGTCTCTGAAACCTTCAAAACTCTGGCCGGACGTTTGTCCGGCTTTTTTTTTGGCTTTCCGCTTTATCCATTCGACAGCTCTCAATCTGTTTTTTTGGTTTTCCAATGAGAGATAATGGGAGCCAGCATTTTCGGTCAAAGTCTTTAGGAACAATATTGCTACGCCAATGTGCTTAGCCGCTAGGGTACAAAAAGCGGAAAGGTTTGCAGTTTTATTCTCTAACATGTGCCGGTTCAATCTGGCCACGCGGCATTGGCGTTTTCCGTCACAGGAATTAAAGCGGCATTGATGTTTTCGTAAAAGCCATATGAGAGGGCTATGCCTCTTTTTTAAGTCGCAATAGTATTGAGGTAAATCGTGGGGGGCATTGCCGTTAAAAAGCAGAACGGACACTGCCAATTTTATTGAAGGAGCCGATTATTAAAGAGTATTGGCACAGAAATTAGACGTTCGTGCATTCTTGCAACAGCTTGTTTTGAGCATTTGCCGAGATCGACGCACTCTTCAGGGTGATTGATTCATTGAGTCGGGATAATGCAGGAAAGTGTTATGTGAGAATGGTCTTTCCAAGACCTTGTTTGTCTATTCCGGCTTGTTCACAATCTTTAATGCTTGAACCGGCAAAGTTTTTTGCCTTTTTTCGGGAAAGTTCGGCATTAAATTTATAAAAAAACCGCCCCTCAAAAAGGGCGGTTTTTGAATGGTTTTGTGTAGGATAATTTTAGCGCAGGCTTGCACAGAAACGCTGAATGCGCCGGCAAGCTTCTTCCAGAAGTTTTTCAGAAGTTGCATAGGAAATACGGAAAGCCGGTCCGAGACCGAAAGCGGCTCCGTGAACAACTGCTACAGCTTCTGTTTCAAGAAGAGCCGTGACAAAATCTTCATCATTCTTGATGACTTTGCCTTCCGGTGTTTTCTTGCCAATCAGTTTTGCGCAGGAAGGATAAACATAGAATGCACCTTCCGGTGTCGGGCATTCAATGCCGTTTGCCTGATTGAGCATGGAAACCACGAGATCGCGTCTTGCCTGAAAGATTGCTTTATTTTTTGCAATAAAATCTTGCGGTCCGGTTAAAGCTTCAACAGCAGCCCATTGTGAAATCGAGCTTGTGCCTGATGTCTGCTGGCTCTGGATGGTTTCCATTGCCTTGATAAGCTCGACCTGACCTGCTGCATAGCCGATACGCCAACCGGTCATTGCATAGGCTTTTGAAACACCGTTTACCGTCAATGTGCGCTCGTAAAGCTTTGGCTCGACGGCTGCCGGAGTAGCAAACTTGAAATTGTTGTAAGTGAGATGCTCGTACATATCATCGCTCATGACATGGACATGCGGATATTTCAAAAGAACATCGGTCAGCTTTTTCAACTCGTCATGGGTGTAGGCAGCACCCGACGGATTGCACGGAGAATTGAAAACAAACCATTTTGTTTTGTCGGTAATGGCTGCTTCGAGATCTTCCGGCTGAAGCTTGTAATTGAATTCTTTTTTGGCATCGACAAAAACCGGTGTGCCGTTATTGACAGCAACCATTTCCGGATAGCTTACCCAATAGGGGGCAGGGATAATAACCTCGTCGCCCTTGTTCAATGTTGCCATGAAAGCGTTGAAAAGAACCTGTTTGCCACCTGTGCCGACGATAATCTGCTGCGGCTTGTAATCAAGATTGTTCTCACGTTTGAGTTTTGCAGCAATGGCTTGGCGAAGCTCCGGTATACCGGCAACAGGAGTATATTTTGTTTTGCCCTGACGGATTGCCTCGATAGCAGCATTTTTAATGTTATCGGGTGTATCAAAATCGGGCTCTCCTGCACCGAGTGAAATTACATCACGGCCGGTAGCCTTGAGGTCACGGGCCTTTTGTGCAACAGCAATCGTTGCAGAGGGCTTGATACGGGATAGCGTATCGCCAATGAATGCCATTCTATTATCTCCTCAGATTGAATAAGCAA
>CAMLLT010000190.1 GCA_946480935.1 uncultured Bartonella sp.
CCGTATATATTGGTGAAGATGCGATCACTATCTGCCAGCATTTCTCACCTTTTCCTTTGTTTTCTATACTTTATTCAGTTTCTTTAAACTGCTTTATCAAAAGCCTTCCAACCTTGATTAACCAGTCCAACCTCAACCACTACCTCATTCATCTGTCTTCTTTGCCGAAGACTTTTTCTTGGCTGTTTTTTTATCTTCATCCAGCAATGACGTAAGACCGGTAATCGGTTCCGACGTTTTGCGCCCATTTTGCGGCCCCACCGGAACAGTGTCACCCTTACCTGCTTCGAATGCGTCAATAATTTCTTCCAAACGTTCCGGTGTAAGATCCTCGTAAGTATCCTTAAAGATCATAACCATCGGTGCATTTGCACATGCACCCAAGCATTCGACTTCTTCCCAAGAGAGAGTTCCATCCTTATTTGTTACAAATGGCGCTTCATTTATTTTGTTTTTGCAAACTTTAATAAGATCCCCCGCGCCCCTCAACATACAAGGAGTGGTTCCACACACTTGAACATGGGCTTTTGTCCCAACCGGTTTCAATTGGAACTGGGTATAGAATGTCGCAATTTCCAACACCCTGATATAGGCCATCGAAAGCATATCTGCGACATATTCTATTGCCGCACGGGTAACCCATCCTTCCTGCTCCTGAGCACGCATAAGCAATGGAATGACTGCAGATCTTTGCCGCCCTTCCGGATATTTAGCAATAGTCTTTTCTGCCCATTGTAAATTCTCCTTATTAAAGGAAAACGAGCTGGGTTGTATGGCTTCATTGGCAAGACGGCGCACAGACATCAGCGATCAACCTCTCCAAAAACAATATCAATAGAACCCAGTATTGCAGTTACATCAGCCAGCAAATGACCCCGCGCAAGAAAATCCATCGCCTGCAAATGCGCATAACCGGGAGCACGCAACTTTACACGGTAAGGTTTATTTTTGCCTTCCGAAACCAGATAAACTCCGAACTCACCTTTTGGCGCTTCAACAGCAGCGTAAACTTCTCCGGCAGGAACATGAAACCCTTCCGAATAGAGTTTGAAATGATGAATAAGAGATTCCATAGAACTTTTCATAGCAGCTCTTCTGGGCGGAGTGACTTTATGGTCAACAGCCAGAACAGGTCCACTTTTTTCGGTACTCAATAAGCGTTCAACACATTGACGCATAATTCTGGCAGATTGACGCATCTCCTCCATACGGATGAGATAACGATCGTAACAATCACCGTTTTTACCGATTGGTATATCAAAGTCCATTTCGTCATAGCATTCATAGGGCTGACTCTTACGCAAATCCCATGGAACGCCTGCACTGCGAATCATTACACCAGAAAAACCGCGAATCCATGCATCTTCGATTTTGACAACGCCAATGTCGACATTGCGTTGCTTGAAAATACGGTTTGGCGTCACAAGTGCATCAAGTTTATCAAGTGCAACCAAAAATGGATCAATAAATTCACCGATATCTTCTACCAGCTTTTCCGGTAAATCTTGATGCACACCACCTGGTCTGAAATAATTTGCGTGTAGCCGAGCGCCACAAGCACGCTCGTAAAAAATCATCAGCTTTTCACGTTGTTCAAAACCCCACAATGGTGGCGTAAGTGCGCCGACATCCATTGCCTGCGTTGTAACGTTCAACAAATGATTGAGGATACGACCAATCTCCGAAAACAAAACACGAATAAGCTGAGCCCGTTTGGGAACTTCCAACCCCAACAATTTTTCAACTGCAAGAACAAATGCATGTTCCTGATTCATCGGCGCAACATAATCCAACCGATCGAGATAAGGAGTAGCCTGCAAATAGGTTTTCGTTTCCATGAGTTTTTCGGTGCCGCGATGCAGCAGACCGATATGTGGATCAACACGCTCGACGACCTCGCCGTCAAGCTCCAGAACCATACGCAATACACCATGCGCAGCAGGATGTTGCGGACCAAAGTTTATATTGAAATTACGGACATTGACCTCAGCCACGATCAACTCCTCTGTCTCGAAATGGTATGAATGTAATGATCTGAGCGCTCATAACGTTTAGCAATGAATGACAACCGGAATTCGTAACACTCGACTTTAAACGGGCTGGACAGCAACTCATTTTGCACCTCCAGCTTTTTCGTCACCCGGCAGAACATATTCGGTTCCCTCCCACGGAGACATAAAATCAAAGTTCCGCATTTCCTGACGAAGTACAACCGGCTCGTAAACAACCCGTTTTACTTCATTATCATATCGGCATTCTACAAAACCCGAAGTCGGAAAATCTTTCCGCAAAGGATGACCTTCAAAACCGTAATCCGTCAAAATACGACGCAAATCCGGATGACCGGAAAAAAGAACACCGTACATATCGTAGGTCTCGCGTTCATACCATTCCGCGCCTGGATATATACTGCAAGCAGAAGGAACCGGCGTATCTTCGTCCGTACGGACTTTCACACGTATCCGAAGATTGTGACGGGGCGACAAAAGATGGTAGACGACATCGAAGCGCTTTTCCCGTTCCGGATAATCGACGCCACATATATCAATCAGACCAACAAATTGACAATGTGAATCATCTTTCAAAAACGATAGAACATCGACAATTGCATCAAGTTTCGATACGAGCGTGAGCTCATTATAGGCAAAAGTTGAATCCTCAATCACAGTTTCCAATCGCTCGGTAACATAGGATTGCAATTCCTTTAGCGCTTCAGTAGTCATCAACTGCTCTCCCCTCACCGCTCAATCGAACCGGTGCGACGTATCTTTTTCTGCAACAGAAGCACGCCATAAAGCAAAGCTTCAGCCGTTGGCGGGCAACCAGGAATGTAGATATCTACGGGCACTATCCGATCACATCCTCTGACAACAGAATAGGAATAATGATAATAGCCACCACCATTCGCGCACGAACCCATTGAAATTACATAACGCGGTTCCGGCATCTGGTCATAAACTTTTCTCAGTGCAGGTGCCATTTTGTTCGTCAATGTGCCCGCGACCATCATCACGTCGGATTGGCGCGGTGAAGCACGCGGTGCATAGCCAAACCGTTCATTGTCATAATGTGGCATGGAACATTGCATCAATTCGATTGCACAGCATGCCAGACCAAAACTCATCCACATAAGCGAGCCGGTTCTTGCCCAGGTTACAAGCGCATCTACCGAGGTCACTAAAAAACCTTTGTCAGAAAGCTCGCCACTTATATTTTGGAAAAATTCGTCATCGGATCCAATCAGTTTTCCTGTATTCGGATCAATTATGCCTTTAGGCTTAGGAGCTACCAATGCCGAATTGTCATGAATCAATCCCATTCTAGTGCTCCTTTTTTCCATTCATAGATAAAGCCGACAGTCAACACAGCAAGAAACACCATCATCGATAGGAAGCCAAAACAGCCGATCGCGTCAAATGAAACAGCCCACGGAAATAGAAAGGCTACTTCCAGATCGAAAATAATAAATAGAATTGAAACCAGATAAAATCTGATATCGAATTTCATGCGTGCGTCATCAAATGAGTTAAAACCACATTCATATGCAGACAATTTTTCCGGATCCGGGGAACGATAAGCCACGATGTAAGGCATTATCAAAAGTACGCCGGCTATCAACGCCGATACGATGATAAAAATCAATACTGGCAAATAAGAACTAATAAGATCAGCCATGGTTCACTTCTGCCTTTAATTAGGTGCCGAACTAACACAACCAACACCGGCTAAATTGACGACCTTGCTGGTTGATAAGTTAATCCCGCCCGTGCAGCTTAAAGGGCATGCCGTGCGACAAATCTGCGCTAAGCGTTACCCCACCAAACGCTCCTGCGCAATAGCTAACGCTATCATAAAATCACAAGCTGTGCAAAAATCCTGCATGTTTAAAAAAGCAACAATGTGTAAAACATTCTTGATTATTCAAAAAAACAATTAGAAAACAATGTATTGGGATGATTTTTACGTATATTATTCGAGATAAAATATCGAAACTTTCCCATTTTATTCATCTGGTCACGTTTTGGCGAGCGGCGACATTTAGGTCATCCTTGAGCCAAAACGACACATTTTTCCTTTTTTTTAGGAAATTTTGAGCATGACGGCGGTTGAGCAGATTCTATCATGAAACCTCAAGAACCCGCTGGAGACTACGAACGAACAAAATTTAACCGGACGGAATATAAATAAATTTTTTAATTATCAGGAGATTTACAAAAATATTGGATATTTTGGAAAAAACGCCAATTCCAACAAGCTTTTAAAAGCTGTTTGAAAATGGCGCGAGTGACGGGACTCGAACCCGCGACCTCCGGCGTGACAGGCCGGCGCTCTAACCAACTGAGCTACACCCGCGCACTTTTCAGTTCAGTCATTGTGACTGTGTGCGGTCGTTTAAGGTGTTCGTCTGCATCTGTCAAGCGACAAGAGTTCAGTTTTTTTATAAAAAGTGTTTTTTTTACGAAAAACGGCGGAAAACCGCTATTTTTAATTTTTTCAGTAAAAAAATCTAATTGGATGCGATCTTTCTCTTGCGTTTAGGAAAACTTTTGCCTAAAGAGAGCTGCAGTTGTTACCGACTAGGGTAACGGCGGGCGATTAGCTCAGCTGGTAGAGCGCCTCGTTTACACCGAGGATGTCGGGAGTTCGAGTCTCTCATCGCCTACCATTCTCCTTTTAATACCCTGTAACACATTGATTTTATTG
>CAMLLT010000191.1 GCA_946480935.1 uncultured Bartonella sp.
GTCAATTCGGAATGGAATTGCAAACCCCACGCATTGTCACCATAACGGAATGCTTGTGTAGGATAGGTATTGCCTTTCGCCAGAACTTCTGCCGTTTCCGGCAAATCGTAAATGCCTTCGCTATGGAAATGATAAACCATTTTTGGCCAATCCATAACACGTTTGCCAGTTCCGGTCGCTTCGATCGGATACCAGCCGATTTCGACTTCACCATCGCTACGTGGTTTGACCACCCCACCAAGATTTCTGGCCAGCAATTGCGCTCCGAGACATATCCCTAGAAATGGTTTATTTTCTTTAAGCGCAACCGATATCCAGTCCATCTCGCGATTGATAAAGGGCTCATTATCATTAGCGCTCATCGGACCACCGAAAATGATTGCACCCGCATAATCTTTCAATGTTGTCGGAAGACAATCCCCCAATACCGGCCGATAAATGCTGAGTTCAAACCCGTTCTTTTGCAAGATTTGGCCGATGCGTCCGGTACTTGAAGATGCCTGATGCAAGACAACCGCTATTTTTTGCTTTTTCTCTTCCGTGGAAATTTTTTCGTCCGCCAATGACATTTTATTTCAACGACCTATTTATTTAATGGCGAGCTTTTCGGTATTTCCGAAACTTGTTTTCTCTGCGCCGCCATTTCCTTCAATTCCAAACGATTCTTACGATCAACACCGATCATTTCGGCTATTCGCCAGATCAGCGTATCTTCCAATTCGTAAATATAACCATCGGCATAAGCAATTTCCCACAATAATCCAATAAAGTTGATACATTCTTCTTTTGTAAGATGGCGTTTTAATGTCGAGGTAAATTTGAAAATATCAAGACTGTCACGGTTGGCCGCTTTGCCAGCTTCAATCAGAGCTTTCACCTCCGGTCCGGCAAGTTCGAATTCGTGGGAGACAATGTCATAGAGGACTTTTTTCTCGACACCCTGTTCCTTTCCATCAGCATCAACAATGTGAAAAGCCAAAGCCACCGCCGCCACGCGAGGATCATCTTCTCCAAACTCGGGACCAGTTTGCCCGAGTGATTGTAAAAAGTCTGCAAATTTCTGTAATATCAATCTCTGTCCTCGCCATTCAGATTAAGTTAGACGTTCGAAATCACAGACTATCCTGAACACATATAAGTGCCTGAACACATATAAGTGTAAGTGTTTGACCCGTCTTTTCATTGGGCTTTAAAAAGCCTGCCCCCATAGTCCTGATAACCCTTTTAACGACCAATTATTCGCAATAAATTTGCAAAGTTTTGTTCAATTTCCAATGTTTTTTTAACATTATTTCTTGCGTACGCCCGGATCATCAACATTAATCCTTGTGACATCAACAGGAATATCCGGTTTTGAAGGGTCTACGGCATCAACAACAACAACCGGTTTGGTATGGAAGATTTGTGTTGCTTCGCTATTGTCTTCTCTGCCTTTTATCATTGTTGACGTGCCGTCGGTTTTCATTGTGTTGCCATGATCTGAACTCACAGCTTTTTTGCTTTTTACCGGCGTTTGTTCGATCATAGCGGGAATGACTTCATCAGGATTCAAAGTCAATCCGGGAGTGCGTGAAGGAGCTTGCCAATGCACAGCATCCAATTTGCCGCTAATCGGTGAAACGGGTTGCCATTTGTCAAAAGTTTTGCCATCTGCCATCCAAACCGGATCACGATCGGCACGCACCGCCAGCGACAACCATTGACGTACCCGCCCCTGATCACCGCTTTGCGCTTCTTCTATATCGGCAAGCAAAAGATAGGCACTCTCGCGGGGCGCAATCTTCACCGCTTTTTCTGCCTGATCGCGCGCAAGCTGGAGTTCGCCTGCATCGAAAGCCGAGCGCGCAACAATGAAGCATGATTCAAAGCTTTGCGGATTTTTTTGGGCAAGAACTTTTGCTTTTTTCAAGCGGTCGACGGCACGCTCTTCGCCATCGAGATAAAGGCTTGCCAGATCAGCATGGGGGGACTTTTTCCATAGATTTTCAATGAGCCTGTCAGCTTTACCAATTTCGTGTTGACGATAGAGAATATCGGCTGCCACAAGTGTTGCAGGTACAAATGACGGTTCGAGCTTTTGGGCTTTCAGCGCGGTTTTGCGCGCGTCATCAGGGTAATATTCGAACATATCTCTGGCCTGACCTGTCAAAAGAACCACCCGCTTATGTGTGAGTTTCTTGCTGGACCGTTCGGCGCGTGGCAAAGATTTAACTTCCCGATCAAAAAGCTCGAGCGCCTTGTCCCATGAGCCTTCGGCGCATAACCGGTCAAGCATTGCCTGATTGGCCCAAGTGACAGATGGCGCTATCAAACTTGCTTTTTCAGCATATTGACCGGCCGCTTCATAAGCACCCGATTTCATCGCTTCACGATAAAGCCCATGGAGCCCCGCCAATTGTGTTTTAGGAGATTTGCTCATCTCTTCATAAACGCGCAGTGCATTGGGAATATCATTTTCAATAAGCAATGTTTTTGCTTCGAGAAATTTGGCAAGAGGTTCATTTTCGCTATCAAGATAACGGGCAACACGTTTATTCATACGTTTCGCCGTATCGACATCGCCGGAGAGGACTGCCAGAAGTCCACTTGACAATGCGTCACGACCTTTTTTCTGCCGTTGTTCCTCGAAGTGACGGGAAAGTTTGCGCGGCGCTAAAAAAACCGATTTCAGGACAAAGAGCAAAAGCAAAACGACGACAACAAGAAGAACAAAAGCAATCACTGCTGTCAAAACAGAAACAGTGACCCTGCTTGAGCCGAAGTCCATAACCAGATCGCCGGGATTATTGGCAAGCCAGGCAAAACCGGCTCCAAGAATTGCTATTACAAGAACGTAAAAGAGTACGCGGACCATTTTTCTTCATACCCCTCTAATTCAAGTTTTGCGGTGTGGACGGAGACATCAGGCTATTCAATATCTCCAATAAAACCGCATCGGCATCACGCCTTATTTTCAACTTCTCGATAAAATCGGATGAAACATCCTTGGCACTTTGTGGCAGGTTTTGCCATTCGCTCAAGGCACGTTCATTGTCACCTTTCTTGATTGCTACTTCCATTCTTGCAGCAATTGCACCGGCGCTATTCCCTTCGACATTGCCGACAGGGCGAGAGGTGACGAGACCTTTTGCGCCAGCCCATAATTTTTCACCAAAACCCGCATCATCTGCCGGTTGATTGTCTGTTTTCGAAATCTGATCGGCAACACGTGCGAAATCGTCTGAAAGCTCGGCCTGATTGGGGACACCTTTGTCGGCATATTGCTTGAGATTATCAAGGACTGTCATATCGGGTGCAATGTTTTGAAGGAGGCCAAGTTCGTTTGCAAAGGAACCACCGCGATCAATAGCGTTTTTAAGCGCATTCGCCGCCGTTATTGCCGCAACATCCTTGCCTTGAACAGGTGTTTTGAGCGCACTTTCTATCTCTTCCACCTGCTTCTTCAATTGATCTATATTTTGAGCGTTCCCTTGAGCCAGATCAAGAGCCTTAACCGATTTTTCCGAAATCGCGGGGAGAGTTTGCAACCGGTTTTGAATGTCGGTAAATTTGTTTGTCAGAATTTCGGCTGCCTGCGGATTGGCGCTATCGCGAACGGAAGAATTGACAACATTATTCAATGTTTCAACATTATCAATCACGCCCGACAATTGGTCGCCCATAGCCTTTGTTTTACTGTCGAGTTCACTGACATGAGCCACAACGTTATCAAGCGCCTGCCGATCGGCAGAAGAAAGCTCTGCTGTTACAGTCGCGCCATCCACCGCATTCTGTTTGAGGCTCGCAATTTCGTTTTCAAGATTTGCCAATTTGCTTTGCGTAGAACTATCCTGTTCTGAAAAGCCTGGCAACAAACCGCTCCATTGCAAGCCTGCTCCAAGAATAAGCGCAATGACACCTCCGGCAACACCGGAAGCAAAATGGCTGAAGCGGCTCCCGCCTTTTGTTCCGCCCACGCTTTCTTGTGCGGACAATGGTGAACCATTCTTATTTTTTTCATTCCTATGAGAGGTCTGGTCACTTGCCATGTTTACCCCACTTTTTTCTCTATCGCCATTTTTCTCTTTATCAGTTGCCTGAGCAGTTTTCGTGTCGGCAGGTTTTAATCCTGCGTCCTCACCGGCAGATTTTTTGTTTTCGGTCTTTACCTTAGGGGAGATTTTTGCACCGGAGGTTTTGTCACTCTGCCCTCGCGCTTCTGTCACGGAACTTTTCTGATCTGTGCCAATAACCACAGGTTCGGCTTCCGGAATATCGGTCTTTTCCGCGTGAAGAGTCTTTTCTGCATGAAGATCAACCAATGGGGGCTTACGGGCTTTCCCCGAATGTTGAGATTTCGCCTTTGGTTTTTGAGGCTCTGCCATAGCTCCTCGCTTTCCTTGTTTAATCCGTGACCAGAATACCGGCGTGAAATGAAAGAATGGTTTATATCATTCGAAAAGGGTAAAAACAGTTTTAAGCCAATATTGCCTTCACCCCATCCAACATCGCATCTTCATTCGGTTCATATGCTATAACTATTGCATTCAAAAACGTTTTTGGAACAGCATTTGCTATGCGCGTTGAAAGACATAAAAATACTGTCGAGTGTTTAATATAGCTGCTAATTTGCGCAAGACCAGCGGCAGCCATAGCTGAATAGAGCATAACGATATCGATTTTTTGCGGAAT
>CAMLLT010000192.1 GCA_946480935.1 uncultured Bartonella sp.
CTGACAACTTACAAAGCGGAATTGACAAAAAACCGGTCGATAGGCCGCTATTACTCACCAAGATCGGCTTTATCGGTGATGAGCAGGCAGACAAGAAACATCATGGCGGTCCGGAAAAGGCAGTCCATCATTATGATTTCGACCATTATGCTTTCTGGAAAAAAGAACTGGGGCATAAAGCAGTGTTTGACACGCCGACTGCCTTTGGAGAGAACCTTTCGACAGCAGGTTTGAGTGAAAAAAATATTGCCGTTGGGGATATCTATCGTCTCGGAAATGCGATTATCGAGGTTTCTCAGGGTAGACAACCGTGTTTTCGGCTTAATGTAAGGTTTGGCGTAGCCGATATGTCACTGCGCACACAAAAGAGCGGACGAACAGGCTGGTATTATCGTGTTTTACAGGAGGGCGAAGTAACTCTGCACGACGAGCTTGAACTTCTAGAACGACGTCACGAAGATTGGACTATTTACCGGATATGGAAAGCTTTTTACGTGACACGCAATGATTATGATGAATTAGCAAAAATTGCGTCTCTGGAAGAATTATCGCCGAGCTGGCGATCTCTTGCACAAAAAAGACTGGACAGTCACCAGATCGAAGACTGGACAAAAAGATTGACCGGAACGGCTTGAATAATATTCAAGCCAATGAGGTGATTTAAAATATTTGCGAGATCTGTTTTACCTTCATAGTTTTTCGTGTGGTGCTTTCCCGCATCTGTCAGCTCTGGTCAAAGAGGGAACTGAAAAATAGCAAAATTTGTCGAATTTTGAGTTTGTCTTCATCCTGATATTTCCCATTATAGAATTTTGAGCATGGAGAGAACTTGGTCAAGGCAGCTTATGCGAAACAGATTTCCGATTTCGATAACAAGAAATCTGAACAATCCACTTCCGAAATTTTTAAAACCGGTTCGACTTTTTTGAGTTACAGTAAAAAAACGGGGGTCTCGAAAGACTGCAAATCTACTCCATGCCATGGACCGGTGCGTCAATTGCGGATTGTCATTTGATAAAAATATAAAATAATATTTTATTGAAACAATTCTCATTAAATATAAATGAGCAATGAATATGGAAAAATGACAAAGATAAATCTAGAAAGATATTGTTTTTATTTTATTTTTTAAATCTTTTTTTGACTAATAATCGAAAAATTCTGGTTTGTTAAAAATAAAATATGGTTATCAAATTTATTTGTTATGAAATAAGCTTTTTCCCCTTGCTGTCAATTCAAGGGATTATGCATTATGATGACCATTGAAGAATAATCTATATGCGTTGTTGATGCATGTGGAACGAGGTTCATTTTAACAGGAAAATCAAGGACAGTAGATGCCAGAATTATCACAAAAAATGTCGGCTCCTTTGCTCAAGATGAATGATGGTTTGTTCATTCCGCAATTGGGGTTTGGTGTTTGGAATATTTCGGACCATGATACCAAGGATGCTGTTAAACAGGCTATTAAAACGGGCTACCGGCACATTGATACAGCGAAAGTCTATGAGAATGAAGAAGGGGTGGGGCGTGGCATCGCCGAATCCGGTATCGAACGAAAGAATATTTTCCTGACGACAAAGGTTGCGAATACCGATCAAGGCTATGACAAAACAATGCGGGCTTTCGAGGAAAGCGCCAAACGCCTGCGTGTGAATGCAATTGATCTCTATCTTATTCATTGGCCGGTTCCGGCGCGTGATCTTTTTGTCGAAACATGGAAAGCGCTGATCAGGCTCAAACAGGAAAATCGTGTCCGTTCCATTGGAGTATGCAATTTCCGTATTGTCGACCTTGAACGACTCATTAAAGAAACAGGTGTGGCACCGGCCATTAATCAGGTTGAATTGCATCCGCACTTCCAGCAGAAGCAGCTTCGTATTTTCCACGAGAAGAACAATATTTTGACAGAAGCCTGGGCACCACTCGGTCGCGGACAATTTCTTAATGATCCGGTATTGAAAAAAATTGCCGATGAACATCATAAGACTGTCGCACAGATTATTTTGCGTTGGCATATGGAAATGGGGACAGTTGCGATTCCGAAATCGCAATCACCGGAACGCATGGCAGAAAATTTTTCCATTTTCGATTTTTCGCTGACTGCCGCCAATCACGATGCAATAGCTTCGCTAGATAGTTCGGATGGGCGTTTGGGACCAAATCCATCCGAATATCAAGGGTGACGTAATCGATTATCAAAATCGGCCGGTTTTGAAACACGCGGAAATTGATGAGCGGGAACTTGGCAAAGTTTCTGCTTTTTCCGAACCAATGTCGGGTTTTAATCACATTCGGCGAGTGTCCGCGCTTACATTAAGCTTGTGGTCTGTCGTGATGGGAGGCTGATAAAGCGGTCATTTTGGTGAGCGGAATATTTGCGAAAAATATAAGTGATTGTTCGAAAGACCGGATAAAAAACGACGGTAGTTTCCGCCAAGTCAGGTAGCTATACTTATTTTAACGCTCTCTTTAGAAGAATTTCTATCAAGATTTAGAAAATTTTTGAAAAATCCGGAGAAAAAGGAAATAGTTGTCGTATCGACAATATTTGTTCCGTTATTAAAAATTATTTGAAAACGCTGAATTTTTTATCTTCTTGTCTGAAAATATCGGGGTAATGAGAACATAGAGGAAAAGATTTTTTACTAAAAAACTCCGTTCCTCGTTCAGAAAACGGGCGTCCCTGTCTTTTTTGCACTGAAAGAAATGGTGTTCGTTTCAACAATTGAAATGGATTTATAGGGCTTATCGGACTGATGGACTTACAGACGTTTCAAGGCTAGAGCCGCTTCCAGAGCGTGACAATTAAGGGGCAAAGAAGGGGGAAAAGAAAAAGCCAAAAAGCGGCGAAGGACCAGTGGAAAACTGTAAACGGTTAAAACCGTCAAGCAAGATCAAAAAAGAAGGGGCCAGAAGGTCCCTTTTTCAAATTCTCTTAATCCGGATATAGTCTGTTCCGGAAATCCATTTCGTCATTGGTGCGTGACGCTATGAACACCATAGCCATCTTTGGTCATAAATTCGTTATTTCCGGCACCTACCGAACCAATACCTGCAGCGACAAGAATAAATGTGAAAAGAGCTGCAACAGTCACCAGAGTGGCTCTCTTGGCTGACATTTTATCTCTCCGATCAAATGTGATTAGTAAATATCAAATTGTGTGTTGTCATATAGCGAAGTTTATTTTTCGACAATGAAAGAACAGCACTTTGACGGACCTTTTTCACTATTAAAGTAAAAAAAAGCTAAATCTGTTGCAGTTAAGTGACGAAAAATCTTGACGAAAATCAACCGGTTATTGCTTCTTTTCTTCAATAGCGACACTGACTGTACGCCCCGATACCAGATGGACGTTATCAGGCACCGGATCAAGTTTGATACGGACCGGTATACGCTGGGCAAGGCGAACCCAGTTGAAAGTTGGTGCAACATTGGCAAGAAGGCTTGTCGTCTGCGTGCGTTCACGGTCTTCGATACCGGCTGCAAACCCTTCAACAACACCGGTCAAAACAGTGTTGGAGCCCATAATGTGGATCGTTGCACGACTGCCGATGCGGATACGGTCGAGTTTATTTTCTTCAAAATATCCGGAAGCATAAAACGAATCGGTATCGACAAGCGCCGTAACCGGTTTACCTTGCGTGACATATTCTCCAGGTTGAAGCGAGAAATTGGTCAGTTTGCCATTCACAGCAGCACGAACTGTCGAACGTTCAAGGTCAAGCTTTGCAGTATCGAGCTGTACGATTGCCTTACGCAAGGTGGCAGCAGTTTGCAATTCCTGCATAGCGGCGGTTTCCAATTGTTGGCGGGTGATGGTTTTGTCATCAAGTTTCTGGTCGCGTTCAAGATCGCGTTTTGCCTGATCGTGGGCCGCTTTGGCATTGTCAACCATCGCTTGAGCATCTTCCAGAGCCAAAGAAAAACGCGCCTGATCGATTTTGAAAAGAATGTCGCCCTGCTTGACAAGCTGGTTATCAACCACATGGACTTCGGTTACAAAACCGGAAACATCAGGTGCGACACGAACAACATCGGCACTGATTTTGCCATCTCTCGTCCATGGGTCGTTCATGTAGTAGTTCCATAACTGCCAGAGGAGAAGTCCGGCTACCAGAGCCATGACAAGGGTGAAAAATATACGACCGGAATTGGCTATAAGCTTGTTCATATCCGTTAAATCCGCGTTACAATGAAAGAAAGAATACTCAAAATGATGAAATAGGTTGCTGCGGCAAACAGCGCATGGTGCCAGATAAAGCGTTCCAGCCCCTTTCGTAAGATGAAACGTTGGAGGGCAACATTCAAAAAGTAGCTGACAAGTGCCAGAATTCCGATTGTCGGAATATAGACACCATAAATATCGACCTCAGGGTTCATGCGTCATGTCCTTTGAAGATTGGAGGCAAGACTGCTTTGTAAGGTTCGGCATCACCAAACAAATTTTGCCGCAAACCGGTTAATGCAAACGAGATCTTCTGATGATCTTCCGAATCAGGAAGTGCCAGTGTCCAATCGAGTGTTGTGTCAATTGCTTCCAGCAATTCTTTGCCGTCGGGCACATCGGTGCTGTTTACTCTTACCCGATAATAGAATGCCAGTTCCTCCAGAACATTGGCAAGATTTTGGCGATTGGTCGGTCCTTGCGATTCTTTTAA
>CAMLLT010000193.1 GCA_946480935.1 uncultured Bartonella sp.
CCGATGACGAATCCTACGAGGCATTAAAAAAGGTCTTTAGTGACAAAGAAATATCAGACCTTACATTTGCAATATCGCTGATGAATGGAATGAACAGACTTGCCATTTCTATGCGCCAGTGAGGCGCATTAACGGCAATGTTGAATAGTTGGGTAAATAAAGCATAAGTTATTTTAGGGGTTAGAGTTGAGGCAAAGGTCATTTCTTTTTTAGCTTGAAGTGCTTAATCCGGATAGAGACGAGGTCTATCTTGGAAAAGAAATGACCGGCGCTTGAGCAAATGGTCGACCGAAGCTTTCCATGAAAGTCTATCTATGAAGTCGTAAAATACGTCGCGGCTTTTTATCAGGACGATAAGATTTCTCGAAAATCACTTGGCTATCTTTTGCTGATGTTCGTTTGGCAAGCTTTATTCATTTTTCAGGTCTCGATTGCTGATTATCGGGACCTGTTCTAATTCATGGAAAATGCATTGGTGTATGTTTGGTCAATCAGCCAGAAAGTACGCGTTTTCCTGAATTATCACGGATAGTCAGACTTGGCTTATGGACATTGCAAAACTTGAAAATATCAAAAATATTGATGCAACCTTCGCGATTAATGTGGAGATGGAGTTTGGCTAAGTAAGCGCATTAGTAACGCGCTTCATTAAACAGTGTGTCTTGGCTTTTCCAGCCGGCGTGTGTTTCCTATAGCTTTGTCACGATCTGGAGAACATTAGAAAGCGGCTTTATGCCCGTTAAAAACCAAATTATTGGCGACCACTCGTTGAGGGGTGGATAAGGTCTGTCCAACATCAAGCAGGATATCGTTTCGGGATATTGTTTTATGACTAAACGAAAGTGTGGGAACCAGCTTTCAAGCTTATGAGAGTAAATTATACGAACCTGATTTTTCAGGAGGCTGTTTCATCTTTATCAAGAATTGTTTTGGCAATTTCGGAAGCTCGTTTGATATGGGCTAATGTTGCCTCATAAGCTTCTTCTCCATTGCCGACAGAAATGGCATCGACAATCTTCTGCATTTGTTTTGGTCCCTCGATATCGCGTTGTGGCGACTTGATGGTGAGAGAACGCAAATGATTAATGCGAATTTTCAGAGAATTAACAATGCCAAGTGCGATTTCACGGTGCGAGGCGCGAAACAGCGTATCATAAAACGCATTGGTGTATGATAACACATGATCATAGTTTTTTTCACTATAGGCTGAACGGATATGATCCATGATTTGTTGGAGCTTTTTGCTGTTCACCTTATTATTTTCCAGTGCGCAGGCGCGTGCCGCTGTCGCTTCCAAAATCGCGCGTATTTCATAGATTTGTCGTGCTTCGTCTGCCGTTGTAATGGCAACAATTGGCCCTTTGTTCGGCAATGTCTGGACAAGACCGTCAGCTTCCAAATGCCGCAAGACCTCCCGGACCACAGTGCGGCTAACCCCGAGTTCGTCACATAATTTGCGTTCGACCAAACGTTCTCCCGGTTTGAAATGCAATTCCAAAATAGCCTGTCGCATTTTTTCAAGCGCAAGTTCACGCAATGTCGTGTTGGGGCGTTTAATACGCATGGAGCTGTGGCTTGTCATCATCTTCGGGCTATAAGCATCCAATTTTTATTTTCAGATATTTTCTCTTTAAGCTCAAAAATATCGATTGACAATATGTATTATGGTATACCATAATGTTATTATCAAATGGAGGAAAACGGGATGGCTTTCAAGGTTCGAAAAACACTTTTGCAAATTGAAAAAACCCTTATTGAAGGTGGCAAAGAGGCGAAAATCCCTCTGACACTTTATGCAGCGATTGCTGTTATTAAAAACCCTTGGGCGGGCCGTGGATTTGTAGAAGATCTCAAGCCCGAAATTCATGAACAGGCCCCGATTTTGGGTAAACTTTTAACGGACATGATTATTGAGGCGGTCGGCGGTGGCGAACGCGTCGAGGCATATGGTAAATCAGCAATTGTCGGCTTGGACGGTGAAATCGAGCATGCATCGGCGCTTATTCATACATTACGGTTTGGCAATTTCTATCGTAATGCGGTTGGTGCCAAGTCCTATCTTGCTTTTTGTAATACGCGCGGCACAGCCAATGCCGCTATTATGATACCGCTTATGGATAAAAATGATGAGGGGCGTCGTTCTCATTATCTTACAATTCAAACAGCTGTTCCTGATGCTCCGGCAAATGATGAAATTGTCATTGCCCTTGGCGCTTCTGTTGGCGGTCGTCCTCATCATCGCATAGGAGATCGTTATCAGGACATAAAAGAAATGGGAGGTGACATCAAAAACCCTGCCGGTGTTTGATGTAAAATAACGTTTAATCTTTTGGGAGGAAGATGTGACGGTATCTCCGGATTCACTTATAAAATCTCGTGAACGTAAAATGTCGCCCCATGGCACGGCTTATTGTGACGTGGGGGAGGGGGAGGTTCTTGTGCTAATCCATGGTGTCGGCATGCGATTGGAAGCATGGGCACCGCAAATAGACGAATTTTCTCTGACCCATCGCGTTATCGCTGTTGATATGCCCGGACACGGGAAAAGCAGCTATATTGATGAAAACGCAAGATTGCCGGATTTCGTTCAATGGTTTGGCCGTTTCCTTGCCGATCTTTCTCTTCAAAACATATCCGTCGCGGGTCATTCGATGGGCGCATTGATTGCCGAAGGTGCTGCTGCCAAATTGTCCGACAAGGTGAAGCGCGTTGCTTTGCTGAACGGGGTTTATAAGCGTGATGCGGCATCACGATCGGCTGTTGTTAAACGCGCCCGCGAAATTGAAAACGGTAAAGTCGATATTGTCTCGCCGATTGAACGTTGGTTCGGTGATGATCCTGCCAATGCTCCTATTGTCGGTGTCGTTAGAAACTGGCTCGCCGGTGTCGATATCCGTGGCTATAGAACGGCTTACCGTGCATTTTCGGAAGGGGATGATGTCTACGCAGACTGTTGGCCCTCTGTCACAATGCCGTCTCTATTCATTACCGGCTCGGACGACCCGAATTCAACGCCTGAAATGTCGATCGATATGGCTGCGGCAGCGCAAAACGGGACGGCGGTTATTATCGAAGGGCACCGTCATATGGTCAATCTGACAGCATTCGAAAAAGTAAATCAAATTATGAAAAAATGGCTGGATAATTAGGGAGGAATAAATGGAAGAAGGTATTGACCTGCGCGCGTTGCGCGATGCATTTGGAGCCTTTATGACGGGCGTGACTGTTGTAACCGCTGTGGCTAAAGACGGTTCTCCGGTCGGTTTTACTGCCAATTCGTTTTCTTCGGTTTCTCTTGAGCCACCCCTCCTTGCGGTGTGTATTGCCAAAAGCTCTCGTAATTATGATAATTTTGCAAATGCAGAACATTTTGGAATAAATATTCTTTCAGAGGACCAGATCGCTGTATCCAATACATTTGCTCGCCCTGTTGAAGACAGATTTTCACAAGTTGAATGGCATAAGAGCAAATTCGATGTGCCGATTATCGATCATGTTGCTGCGAGTTTTACTTGCCTTTTGGAAAAGAACATCGAAGCCGGTGACCATTTAATTCTGTTGGGACGTGTTATCGCTTTTACCAATTCGGCTGCAAGCGGTCTTGGTTATGCGCGTGGTCGTTATGTTACGTCATCATTGGCCGGCAAAGCCGTAGCAGCCGCTGCTGCCAACGGTACGGTCAAGATCGCGGCTGTTACCGAGACCCATGGCGCCATTTATTTGCTGAAAACAGAAAACGGACAATGGACGTTGCCGGAAACAACGCCGCAAACCGACGATGCAGTGAAAGACTTACAAGATTATTTACATAATCTTTCCGGTTGTGTCGTGGATGTGGGTTTTCCCTATTCGATTTATGAAAATCGGGGCAATGGACAGCAACATATTGTTTATCGTGCACTGATGGAAGGCAGTTCTCCTAAAGAGGGACAGCTATTTTCCTTTGACGAAATCCACTTTGACAAACTGGTCTCTTCATCAACCGCCGATGTGATCAAGCGCTACATTGGCGAAAGTAAAATCGGAAACTTCACTGTTTATTTTGGTAACGAACACACCGGTTCAATCCACCCTGTTTCGCGAAAGGTTTAAAAAATGAAATTCTCTCTTTTTATTCATATGGAACGTCTTGTTGCTGGTCCAACTGATGAAGAACTTTATCACGAATATGTCGAGCTTTGTAAAATTGCAGATGCTGGCGGTTTTTCTACAATCTGGACTGGTGAACACCATGGCATGAATTTTACGATTTCACCAAACCCGTTGTTATATCTGGTTGATTTGTCCCATGTGACAAAGAATGTCCGGCTTGGAACAGGAACGATTATAGCACCGTTCTGGCATCCGATCAGGGTGGCGGGGGAAGTGGCTGCCGCAGACCATATGGTAAACGGGCGTTTGGAAGTCGGTATCGCACGTGGTGCTTATAATTTCGAATATGAACGCTTGAGCCCCGGACTTGATGCATGGACCGCCGGTCAGAAATTGCGTGAAATGATACCGGCTATCAAGAAACTCTGGATCGGTGATTATACCCATAATGGTGAATTCTGGAAGTTCCCGTCGACTACCTCTTCTCCGAAACCTCTGCAGCAGCCACATCCACCACTCTGGATTGCCGCTCGTGACCCGAATAGTCATGAATTTGC
>CAMLLT010000194.1 GCA_946480935.1 uncultured Bartonella sp.
CCCAATGCCAAACGGCTGACTTTAAGACCGGTGCGACCAAGATGGGTATATTTCATTTTATTTTCCTCTTTAAGAACAGATTGCGCGAAAATTGAGCGTGATTGATTGGTTGGGCTATCTTCCGGAAAGTTCTGTATGAATCCGGTCCTTAAACTTTCACGTGGTTTTCCGAACGCTTGTTCTTGCTTCTTTTAACTTCACGGAAAAATCGATTGGCAAAGCGGGCTTTGTCATTTGACAAAATTTGCCTATCAAATCGGACGCTTGAATGAGTTTTTGAACCGAAACGAGCTAGATGACATTCAAGCCTCGCCAATGAAATTCCATGGGCTGTTCTTAAAGAAGTTAACATAATTCATTGCGCTGTTTAGACAGAAAAAGCCGCATGTTATTATGAATGCTATTCATATATTGGATATAAGTCGGGTAACCGGAAGCCATGTGAAAAGCCGGTAATGTCGAGGTAACAATTCTAAAATTCTTCGTTGCAATAGATTAGAAAGCAAAGAAAATTGTAAGGCTTGGATATCAAACCAAACTTGGTCATTACCACAAAACGGGTATGAAGTTAAAAATGCCCGACCGAGGGCGGAAGAACGGCAATCTTCAGAGAACCGATCTGTCGCAATAAGCTATTTTAGAGAAGAATTTTAGTGTTCAAGCGTGAATTCGACGCTGCTTGATTGTGCAATGCCATTTTCATTCCCCACCCAAAGTTCGGCTTTGCCGGTGCATGTTTCTTGACCGGCCGTTATAAATTTATCCGGACAAAAAATCGGCCTTTGGCTGCGGAAAGAAAAGCTTGATAGTCTCGCATCCGGATTGGCATTTTTGAAAGCCTGAAGCGCTAAAGTTGCAAGTAATTGGCCTTGTACCAGCAAAGCAGGATAGCCTTCCTTATTGGTGACATAGGGATAATCATAATGGATGCGGTGGGCATTGAAAGTCACTGCCGAATAACGGAATAGAGTGACACTATTGGCTTCATGTGTTTCTGACCATTGGCCGTGTGGACACGGTGTCGATTTTGTATTCACAAACTTCGACGGTTCGCGATAGACGATATCCTGCTCTTCGAGAAACGCGGTTTCACCGTTTTGAATATGTTTATGTTCGACAGTTACAAAAAGAAGTTTTCCGCTTCTGCCTTGCTTTTCGGTGATCTTGAGAATAGTCGATATACGTTTTGCAGGCTTTCCGATGATAAGAGGGTGGAAAAATTTCAGCCTTCCACCAGCCCACATCCGGTTGAGGTTTTCTGCCGGAGGTAGGAATTCTCCCCGTGAGGGATGCCCGTCTTCACCTAACGACTTAAAGGAAAGCGTCGGTTGAAAATACATCCAGTGCCATAAATGTGGCAGAGGGCCTGTTCTTTCGGGAAGCTTTGTGCCGAGTGTGGCGGCCATGCGCCCCACCAGCACATAATCGATCACATCCTCGATGGTTTCTGTTTTTCCTACCCAATCGGTAAAATTTGCCAAATTATCCCCTCCGACTGTTTTCCGATATTTTTATTTGAAAATTATATCAACAGCAAGCCGGATAATAAATCATATCCGGCTCTGAAAGATTAATGGTTTTCAAGTGCTTTTTTGACAAAACGATCATCGAAAGTTTGTGACAAATCAATTTTATTGCCGTCAATAGTTTTGTCATAGGACAGAAGTTTCAAAGTTGCTTCCTGACTTCCTCTGGAAATCATGCCGTCATGTGAATAGGCAGGAAGCGAATTTTTGACTGCTTCAAGGTAAACTTCGCGATTGTTACCGATATATTCTGGTGGAACGGCATTGGCTACATCATCCGGTGTTGCTGTTTGTAACCATTTCAAGGCTTTTACGAAAGCGTTGGTGATATGTTGGACAGTGTTCGGATAATTGTCGATAAATTCCTTTTTGGTATAAAGGACGCCGGAAGACATTGTGCGGGTCCCAAATATTTTTTCCATATCCGCTTCGGTTCTCGTGTCGACAAGAATGAAAACCGAATTGTCGTGCATCAAGGTCGAGATCACAGGGTCAAGATTGACAATGGCGTCTATTTCGCCGCGTTTCATTGCCGCTATCGCTGTTGCACCCGCTCCGGTCCCGATTACTGAAACTTCGTCCGGTTTGACGCCATCTTTATCAAGCAAATAATTGAGAAAATTATTTGTTGAAGAACCAGGTGCTGTAACACCGATTTTCATTCCTTTAAGATCGCCAGGCTTTTTGACCTTGTCTTTCAAATCGGCACGAACCGCAAGCACAATGGCCGGATAACGGTCAAGTTCAAGAACGGCACGGACATCCTGACCTTTGGAATGCATACGAATGACTTGATCGTAAGCGCCTGTCGTGACATCGGCAGACCCTCCCAGAAGTGCCTGCAGCGATTGTGAACCACCTTTCAAGTCCACCACTTTGACATCCAGTCCTTCCTCTTTGAAAAAACCTTTTTGTGAGGCAATTGCCAAGGGCAAATAATAGAAAAGCGGTGCACCACCTACGCTCAAGGTTATGTCTTTCTTTTCCGGTTCGTCATTGGCGAAAGCGTTTCCCGTGAGTGTGACGGACAAAACGGCGAGCATGAGACCCAATCGAAAGATGAATTTTCTGAAATGGGAACTGAATTTCATAAGCTTTCTCCTCAAGATTGCTTTCTTCTCAAGACTGTTTACCACGCGGGTCTGCCCGCCAGATCAGAAGCCGTTTTTCGATCATACTGACGAGAATATCGATCAGAATAACAAAAATAGTCAGAATTAACATACCGGAAAAAACGCCGGTGACGTCAAAAACACCTTCTGCTTGCGAAATGAGATAGCCAAGACCGGCAGACGCGCCAAGATATTCGCCGACAACAGCACCCACCATAGCAAAGCCGACAGATGTATGAAGCGACGAGAAAACCCATGTCATGGCAGAGGGGAGATAAACATGGCGTAATAATTGCCGCTCGTTCATGCCGATCATACGCGCATTTGCGAGAATGGTCGGATTGACTTCTCTGACACCTTGGTAAACGTTGAAAAATACGACGAAAAATACAAGTGTAAAGCCGAGTGCAACCTTGGACCATATGCCGAGCCCGAACCAGAGCGCAAAAATCGGTGCCAGAACGACACGCGGCAAAGCATTTGCCGCTTTGATATAGGGGTCAAAAACCGCAGCCAGCATTTTCTTTTGCGCAAACCAGAAGCCCAACAGAATGCCGCCACCGGCACCAATAGCGAAGGCTAGAATTGTTTCAAGCAGTGTAATCCATAAATGGTACCAGACTTTACCGCTCTGGAAATCAAGGCCAATGCGTTTGAAAATATCGATCGGTGTTGAAAAGAAGAACGGCGGCAAAATCGGTTTGCCGTTAAAAAGCGGAATAGTCGTTCCTATTTCCCACAGAAAGAAGAAGATGATAGCAACCGAAAGCTGTAACAGAAAAATCTTCAGACGCTTCATGATTTATCTCCTTGTTCATAGGCTTTAAGCACCTCTTCTTTAAGATCATTCCATAATGTCCGGTGGATTTCGGCAAATTCGGCCGTGAGCCGGATTTCCTGTAAATTGCGCGGGCGCGGCAAATTGATGAGATAATCGCCTTTGACATGTGAAGCAGGTCCCGCCGAAATAATAATAACGCGATCGGCAAGGGTAATTGCTTCTTCCAGATCATGTGTCACAAACATAACGGCCTTGCGGTCTTTCGACCATAATTTCAAAAGGAGATCGCCCATCAGAACCCGTGTTTGTGCGTCAAGTGGTCCGAACGGCTCATCCATTAGAATAAGCTTGGGATTAAGGATTAAAACCTGCGCAAGCCCGATACGCTTTCTTTGCCCGCCTGATAATTGGTGCGGATAGCGATTGCCGAATGATTGGAGGCCGACACGGGCAAGCCATTCCCGTGATTGTTCTAATGCATCCTGTCTTTTTACACCGCGGATTTCGAGACCAATTGCAATATTGTCTATGGCTGTTTTCCAAGGCATCAGTGAATCGGACTGGAAAAGATAACCGGCTTCGTGATTGATACCTGAAAGAGGATGACCGAATATCTCGCATGTGCCATGGGCAGGCGGCAAGAGACCCGCTGCAACATTGAGCAAAGTCGATTTTCCGCAACCGGTCGGACCGACGATCGCTAAAAACTGTCCTGCCGGCACTTCGAGGTCAGCCTTTTTTACAGCCGTGAAATTATTGAAAACCACGCTTACATCATCAAGCCTGACAGCCGGTGCCAGTTCTGAAGTGTCGGATATATCCTGTGTGCTTTTTTCAGCCATTCCTTGTCCCACATATGATTTGGGTGAGGAAACCTTATGTTCCCTTTCAAGATTCGTTTGCCACATCGATGAGTGAGTTAAAAGAAAAATTTTAAAACCGGAAAGTTCAGGCAACAAATCAAGATTATTAAAACAATGAATGAAATATTGTTGCGTACGCTTGAGAAGAATGACGTTTATTTGGCTGTTCAAAATATTGAAAAGTAAAAGCGAGAATTTTAAGTTAAAAAATATTTGTTCTTATAGTTAAGGCTTAATTTACCAAACTTGCGATATGAAGTGTAAAGGCCGGGCAGCATCAATATGTCGGGCTTGGAAACTGATGTTGAACGGGTTTGAGTAAAAAGGCCGGGGAATGAATACA
>CAMLLT010000195.1 GCA_946480935.1 uncultured Bartonella sp.
TCTCTTTTATTTTTTTGTTGAATTACCATATTGACTTATCATGACGTCATCAGCCAAAAATCAACAGTCCACGGAAGTAAAAAAACCGGCCAAGAAAACTCGGCAAACAACCGGCAAATCTGCCGGTGCGGGGTCGATTGCCGATTGGGCAGCCGATATTGAAAAAGCTGCCGAAAAGCCGGTCAAAAAACCGGTAAAGGCGAAAAAAGCCGCTGCAAAGTCGACACGTACATCGCGCGGCACTTCGATTGGCGGCAAAGCAACAGCCAAACAACGCGCGGCCGCCGGTCTTAATCCTGTGGCGGGCCTTGATGTCGGGCTTGAAGATGCTTCAAAAATTTCCACCGGTGGCGCAACGGCAACCGTCGAGGCATTATCGAACCTGATTGCTTCGGGAAATCCGCTGTTTAAAAATGGCAAATTGTGGACACCGCATCGTCCTGTCCGTCCGGAAAAATCGGAAGGCGGAATTCCATTCAAAATGGAAACGCCGTTTCTTCCCTCCGGTGACCAGCCGACCGCAATAAAAGACCTTGTAGAAGGTATCAAAAATGGTGACCGCACACAGGTTCTACTCGGCGTGACCGGTTCGGGTAAAACTTATACAATGGCGAAAGTCATTGAGGAAACACAACGCCCTGCCCTTATTCTTGCCCCCAACAAAACTTTGGCAGCACAGCTTTACGGCGAGTTCAAGAATTTCTTTCCGCACAATGCGGTGGAATATTTCGTTTCCTATTATGATTATTATCAGCCGGAAGCCTATGTGCCACGTTCCGACACCTATATCGAAAAGGAATCGTCGATCAATGAACAGATCGACCGGATGCGCCATGCGGCAACCCGTGCTGTTCTTGAACGGGATGATGTTATTATCGTCGCTTCTGTTTCCTGTATCTACGGTATCGGTTCGGTTGAAACCTATACGGCAATGACCTTCCAGATGCAGGTGGGCGACCATCTCGACCAGCGCCAGCTTCTTGCCGATCTTGTTGCCCAGCAATATCGTCGGCAGGACATCAATTTCGTGCGTGGCTCGTTTCGCGTGAGAGGCGACACAATTGAAATATTCCCTGCCCACCTGGAAGATCGTGCATGGAGGATTTCCCTGTTCGGTGACGAGATTGACTCGATTACCGAATTCGACCCGCTGACGGGGCAAAAAACCGGTGATCTGAAATCGGTTAAAATTTACGCCAATTCACACTATGTGACACCGCGTCCGACACTTAATCAGGCGATCAAATCCATAAAGATCGAGCTTCGTGACCGTTTGGCAGAATTGAACAAAGCGGGGCGGCTTCTTGAAGCCCAAAGGCTTGAACAGCGTACCACATTCGATCTTGAAATGCTGGAAGCAACCGGAAGCTGTGCCGGCATTGAAAATTATTCGCGTTATCTCACAGGCCGGCAACCGGGTGAACCGCCGCCGACTATGTTTGAATATATTCCTGATAACGCCATTATCTTTACCGATGAAAGCCATGTCACCATTCCGCAAATCGGCGGCATGTATCGTGGTGACTTCCGCCGTAAAGCAACATTGGCAGAATATGGTTTCAGGCTTCCTTCCTGCATGGATAACCGCCCGTTACGTTTCGAGGAATGGGACGCCATGCGCCCGCAAACCATTGCTGTTTCGGCAACGCCGGGTGCTTGGGAAATGGAACAGGCAGGCGGTGTTTTTGCCGAACAGGTCATTCGCCCGACAGGCTTGATAGACCCGCCGGTTGAAGTGCGCCCTGCCCGCAATCAGGTTGACGATGTGCTTGGTGAAATCCGCAAAACCACCGAACAGGGTTACCGCAGTCTGGTGACAGTTCTCACCAAACGCATGGCGGAAGATTTGACCGAATATCTCCATGAACAGGGTATCCGTGTTCGCTATATGCATTCGGACATTGATACATTGGAAAGAATCGAGATTATCCGCGATTTGCGTCTGGGCGCGTTCGATGTGCTTGTCGGCATCAACCTGTTGCGTGAAGGGCTTGATATACCAGAATGCGGTTTTGTTGCCATTCTTGACGCCGACAAGGAAGGATTTTTGCGTTCGGAAACATCGCTTATCCAGACAATCGGCCGTGCTGCAAGAAATGTCGATGGCCGTGTTATTCTTTATGCCGATAACAAAACCGGTTCGATGGAAAGAGCACTGGCAGAAACCGAACGCCGTCGCGAAAAACAGCAGGCTTATAATATCGAGCATCACATCACACCATCAAGTGTGAAGAAGAATATCGCCGATATTCTCGACTCGGTTTACGAGCGCGACCATGTTCGTGCCGATATTTCCGAATTTGCCGAAGCTGGCAATATGGTTGGCAACAATCTTGCTGCCCATATCGAACATCTGGAAAAATTGATGCGCGACGCGGCCGCCGATCTCGATTTCGAGGAAGCGGCAAAATTGCGCGACGAGATCAAGCGCTTGCAGCAGACAGAGCTTGCCATTTCCGATGACCCGCTCACACGGAATGTCGAAAAGACCATTGAAAGCGGCGAGCTGTCACGCGACAAAGCCAACAAAAAGGGACTCTTTGCCAAACCCGACCTTGACCATATGGGACCGAATATGGATGTCGGGATTCTCCAAACGAACCCGAAAAGCGGAAAATTCAGAAAAAATACGCTTGATGAAATGACGGTAAAACGCACGGAAGTACCATTGGGCGAAAGTGTAAAGCCGATCAAACGCGAACGTATTGGTTTGGGCTCTTTTGAAGACCCTGTAGAAGTTGCGCGCAAACGCCGCCGTCCTGGAAAAACCGGCAGACCCGGTCGTTAAAGCATATGTACAGCATGTGATCGGGGCATCATGCAATACGGGCATCATGTCATAAAGCATCATGTGAAGGCCGCTCCCCTGTTCCAGTCTACTATGAAGCGGGAATATCTTGTAAACCGCGAGCAAATTTATTGGCCCCGCTGCGGAAGGGGGGGGGAATTCTCCCACCCCTTAGGCAATATTTATTCCGGTGCAATCAGCATTATTCCAATGGAGTCCCATTATTCCAATGCGTTCCGCAAAATTCCGATGCGGCCGCTTGCGGGTAAAATGAATAGCCAGCTAATTTCATAACAAAATTCAAAACAAACCGGTAAAAACATATTTTATAGAAAGAAAGAGAGGTTTTTTGGAATAAAAAAGTCCTTTTTATAAAGTTCGAAACGAATACTTATTTCGATAAGATGATATTCAAAAAAATTGTTCCAGAAGACCGGAAAGCCCATTAAATTTTTTATATCACATTGTTTTTATTGAATTTTTCATTATCTGTATAAAATGCTGTCACTTTCCATATATTGATGCCAGTCTCCCGTTAAAGCAATTTTTGTCTAACTGAAAAGTAAGATATGACATTTTTTTCCAAAAAAATAACAACCCTATATATTTAAAAAAAACAGCAATTTTCCGGAGAAAACTTAAGAAAAAGAGGACGTGGAAAGGTTATTCCCTGACCGGATTCTGCTCTTGTCAGCCATGTCATTGAACATGTTCCATAAAAAACCGTGGAACGGTTTATACAACAGTTACACTTTCAATTTTCGACACTCAAAAGAATAAATTTATAAAAACACTTGCAAAATTCAAGAATTTAATCCAATCTATATAGGTTCGGGCATTTTACGAACATTGGAAGACTATTAACAGGCGTGCCAAGACCGCTATAAGTTTTGGGCTGGTAACAATGCGACATCCGGTTTTAACCGGTGCCGTAATCCATTGAAAAATGGAATTATTGGCTGATGCTGTGTTGTAACTGGTAAATAGAGTGCTTTCCAGACTTCAAGAACTGCCTGCATAGTGCCGTTTGCGCATGGTGCGTGGAGCGGTGTTTATTATTAGACCTGTTGTTACAGGTAACTGAATGAGGAAACATTCTATGGCACAGACCGGGGAAGTAAAGTTTTTTAACAACGACAAAGGTTTCGGTTTTATCAAGCCGGATGATGGTGGCGCAGACATTTTCGTGCACATCTCTGCTGTTCAGGCTTCAGGCCTGACAGGGCTTACCGATGCTCAGAAAGTATCTTTTGATACCGAACCTGACCGTCGTGGCAAAGGCCCTAAGGCCGTGAATATCACAATCATTGGCTAAGTTTTATTGGTTAAGTTTTATCGGCTGGGTTTCAGCCGGTGGGGTTTTTGAAGCCGGGTTTTATAACCCGGTTTTTTTTGCTCATGACTTGTAACAAAAAAATATAAATTGTGATGGAAAAAAAGAATGAATATCTTATTTACCATAAGAAAGTCATAAGCTTCGTTCAGGCTGTGTTCAGAAAATCAGCTATAGAATTGTTTTCATGAAACGAATTCAAAGGAGTTCAACCATGAAGAATTTTGCAAAATTGGCAATGCTTTCTGCCGTTTCGGCAGTGATGGTTGTGGCCCCGCTTGCCGGTGCATCGGCTCACGATCATTATTGGCATGGTCCGGGATATTGGGATGGCCCGCGTTATTGGGATCATCACCATCATCATCACGGCCATGGAGATGCCGTAGCTGCCGGTGTCGTCGGCCTTGCAGCCGGTGCGCTAATTGGCAGCGCCTTGTCACAACC
>CAMLLT010000196.1 GCA_946480935.1 uncultured Bartonella sp.
CTTGGAGGAATGACACAAATCCCCAATCAGTTCGGCGATCAACAAACTTATTCTGTTGCTGATGCCCCGTTTCACGCCGATTGGATATTAAAAGGAAAAGCGCAACACGTCTTTACCCATTTTGCTCTCACGCTTGATGTTTATTTGGCTGAAAATGTCGACAAAACACGAGCCGGAAACGGTTGGTGGTGTCGGCTGGATCATCTCGGCAATGAAGCATTGCCAACAGTCATGAAAAAAGCAATTGCCGTTGCCATTCCGGAGAGTTTTAAATTAAAAAATAAAAAATCGGACACCGCAAAAATACGCAGTGCAATTTTAGAAAAAAATGAAAAATAATTCAAAAATCAGCGCAAAAATAAAAAGGCGGCGCAATTTATGCGCACGCCTTTTTTGTTAGACCGGAGACTGGAGGTTATCCGGCCATTCGAAGTTTAAACGCCGTGCTTGGCCATTTGTTCCCGAATAGTTAAACGTAATTCGTCTATCAAAACGAGCTGACCATTTTTTTCAAAATACCAGAACGTCCATCCATTGCAGCTTGCGCTTTTTTGCACCTTTCGTCCCATCATATGAATTGAACCGGCTTCGCCATCAACGACCACAGTTCCGTCTGCACGGACAATGGCTGTATGCTCACGTTTTTTGTCATAAAGAACGCTACCCGGTTTCAATAATCCTGCTTCAAGAAGGCTTACAAAGGCTACACGAGGTTCCGACCGTTTCCCCGAGATCATTGCGAGTTCAGGCTTTGCCAACGGTTCCACCGCAGCAATTCTTTCCAAAGCCGCATCAATATAGGATTGTTCACGCTCGATACCCACAAAATCGCGGCCAAGGCGCCTTGCAACCGCGCCAGTTGTGCCCGACCCGAAAAACGGATCCAGAATAACGTCACCAGGTTTTGTCGACGACATGATGATACGGGAAAGCAAAGCTTCCGGTTTCTGCGTAGGGTGAATTTTATGGCCGTTTTCGTCCTTTAAGCGTTCAGCACCGGTGCAGATCGGAAAGAGCCAATCAGAACGCATCTGAACGTCATCATTGGCTGCTTTCATCGCTTCGTAATTGAAGGTGTATTTTTTTGCATTCTGGTCGCGCGAGGCCCAGATCAATGTTTCATGCGCATTCTGAAACCGGCGTCCTTTGAAATTGGGCATCGGGTTGGTCTTACGCCAGATAATGTCGTTGAGCATCCAGAAACCGAGATCTTGCAATGCCGTGCCAACGCGAAAAATATTATGATAGGAGCCGATAACCCAGATTGTGCCATTCGGCTTCAATACTCTGCGGCAGGCCAGAAGCCATGCACGGGTGAAAGCGTCATAGGCTGCAAAACTTTCAAATTGATCCCAATCGTCATCCACTGCATCAACCAATGATTGATCCGGACGATGAAGTGTATTGGCAAGTTGTAGATTATATGGAGGATCTGCAAAAATTACATCAATTGATTGACTGGGCAATTTATTGAGCGCTGCGACGCAGTCACCCTTTAAAATCTGGTTACGCCATACTTCTTCAGGAGAAGACTGAACGAGATCTTTTACAAGACGGACAACACTCATAGGATACTCGACTACAAATACTCAAAAAACATAACTTCCGTGACCAGACGAATCACGGCTTCAACAAGCATAAATTGGCGAAATAGGGTAAATATCGGGTTAAAGACCGCAGGTTTTAAAAGCAGTTATTGTCACAATATAAAATTTTACAAAGAGCTGACTGGAATTCGAGCCGATCATTCGGAAAAACAAATGATAAAATTAAAACTTTTACCAGTCGAATTATCAAAATCAAAATTTTGCAAAGCTGATATGCTGAGAAAACAAAATAGAAATCGACACTGATTTTTCAGCTATTGCCAATGACCGACCGAAACGTCTAAAAGATCGGAACTTATTATGACATATTACGGGATAAAAGCTGATGCCGCAGATAGATCTTGTTATTTTTGATTGTGATGGAGTCCTTGTTGATTCGGAATATCTGGCGGCCCAGATTGAATCGCAATTATTGGCAGAAGCAGGTGTTGAAATAACACCCGAAGAAATATCGGAACGTTATGCAGGACTTATTTTTCTCGATATTCTCAAAGAAATTGAAAAGCATTCGGATGTTCCCCTGTCAGTCGGTCTGATCGAACAAGTTCCCGAACTTTTCAAAAAGCGCATGCAAGATGAATTACTCGGCATTGATGGTGCACGAGAGGCTGTCGAAGCTGTTGCCAAACTCTATCCTTATTGTATCTGCTCGAATTCGCGATCTGAAGACATTAAACGCATGCTCACTATTACCGGTCTCTACGATCTTTTTGAAAACAAGATTTTTTCTGCACCTGAAGTTGGAACGAAAAAAGTAAAGCCGGCTCCCGATGTCTATCTTTATGCGGCAAAAAAAATGCACGCCAAGCCTGAAAATACAATTGTTATCGAAGATTCGGTTCATGGCGTTCGAGGTGCCGTAAAAGCCGGAATGCGCGTTGTCGGCTTTACTGGCGGTTCCCACGCCTATCACGGCCTTGCTGATGTTTTAACCGAAGCCGGAGCCGAAACAGTCATTGCACACCACGTGGATCTACCGGCCGTCCTCAAAGCCTTGTCGGAGTGGAAAGATATATGACTACTGTGTTTGAAGGCCACAATGGCTAAGCCGGAATGGTTCTTTGGAGATATCCGATATCAGCATTTTGAACGTGACAATATTACGATTTCTGAAAGTGCCATTTCACTTATCAGGAAATCTTTTGGCACTTGAGAAATAATCCGGTCAACAAATGGTTCAATCGCGTAAAAGCTCCTAAAAACACCGGAAATGTTATACTCTTCCGGTGTTTTGTAACTTCGGGTGTTTTATAACTTGCAAGGAAGTTCCGTTTTTGCTGGAACCTTCCCCGCATTTGTTGCAAGCAATTACTTTTTCTTGTTTCTGTCATATCCGACAAAAACCCGGATATTTTTCGCTGTCGGTTTTGGAAATGAAATTTGATCGTCCGAAAAGATGAATTGTGTTGCATCAACCCCGTTACTGATTTCAACAGGATAGTTACGCAATTTCGAATAAATTACAGAATCGCCTTGCATAACTGTGACACGGATCGGCAGTGAGACTGTACCTTTTTTAAACATCGGTCCGGGGACTACCCGCCCCGAGGCTGCAACTGTCATGGATAAGGTTGTGTCCGAGGTGTTGCAAGTTCTGGTAACGTCTCTTATCGCAGCCTGATACATAACTTTATTGGCATCATCCTCGCCGCCACGTTCATAAACATCATAAAACGCCGTATTGTCGCGCAAGAGAACGACGGGACAATAGGCACGCAATTGTGCTTCGGTAATTTTTGGCTCGGGCGGCACATTGTCAACTTTCTTATGGACAAAGCATCCCGAAAGAATTGACGAAGCAGCAATAACAAGGCCAAAGCCGAATGAAAAACGATAAATCGAATTTTTATCCATGAAGTGGACTTTCCTCAACTAGTAAACCTGGTCTATATCAGCGTTTGAAAAGAGTGATTTGTTGTTGTCTCGCTTTTTATATATTTTGGCAAGTCTGGCTAAAATAGAAGACCTTTTCAATCCCGTAAAGGTTGTAAAATAGCGCGATATCAAACATTTTACGTTTGTTGATAAGCCGAGGAGTATGTGAATGAAATATATCAGCACGAGAGCCAATGCGCCGGTACTCGGCTTTTCCGATACAGTTATGACCGGTCTCGCGCGTGATGGCGGGCTTTATTTGCCTGAAACTTATCCGCATTTTTCACCGTCTTCGTTAAAAGCTTTGCGAGGAAAATCCTATGCAACAATTGCCAAAACCCTTCTTTGGCCGTTTGTAGAAGGAGATATCGAGCGGGTCGATTTCGATGCCATGGTTGACGAAGCCTATCAAACATTCCGTCATCCTGCAGTTTGCCCTCTTGTCCAGACCAATACAAATGAATTCATACTTGAACTCTTTCATGGCCGCACCTTGGCATTCAAAGATGTTGCTATGCAACTGCTTGGCCGATTGATGGATCATATACTGAACCGTCAAAACAAGCGGGCAACCATTATCGGTGCAACATCGGGTGATACCGGCGGGGCAGCAATAGAAGCCTTTGCCGGACGCGAGCGCTGCGATATTTTTATTCTTTTTCCGAAAGGTCATGTATCGCCGGTGCAACAACGCCAGATGACGACCAATAAAAATGCCAATGTCCATGCACTGGCTATTGAAGGAAACTTCGATGATTGTCAGGCATTGGTAAAAGCGATGTTCAACGACCATGCTTTCCGCGATAAAACGGCTCTTTCCGGTGTCAATTCGATCAATTGGGCGCGTATTATGGCGCAAATTGTCTATTACTTTACTTCGGCAATTTCGCTTGGTGCTCCTGACAGAGCAATTTCGTTTACTGTTCCTACCGGTAATTTTGGTGATATTTTTGCAGCCTTTGTTGCTTCCCGTATGGGGCTTCCCATTGCCCATCTCGTTATTGCAACAAACGACAATGATATTCTGGTGCGTACACTTGCAACGGGGGTCTACAAAATCCACTCGTTGAAACATACCAC
>CAMLLT010000197.1 GCA_946480935.1 uncultured Bartonella sp.
CTGAATAGAATAATGCCATTACGCTTCTTCTCTTTTGCAATTATTTTCTTGATTTTTTTAATAAATATTTTCATTGAGAGAAGGCATTTTATGGCGAGATATTGATTAGCCAACCGACTATTCTCATATAATCGGAAGAATGCCTTCGACGGTTCAAAGTTATGATAATGAGTTTATCTTAGCTAAAAAAGGTTTCTCCCTCTTCCAAAAACCGTAAAAAACTTGTAAGAGGCATGCAACACCATGCGGCAGCTTTTTGTTGCCGTATTTTCGAAATTTCAGTGAACGAAAAGAAGATTTACATGCAATTGCGCAATATTGCAATCATTGCCCACGTTGACCACGGTAAAACGACCCTTGTCGACGGGCTACTAAAGCAATCAGGAAATTTCCGCCAAAACCAACGCACTGGCGAACGTATGATGGATTCCAACGATATTGAAAAAGAACGTGGAATTACCATTCTTGCCAAAGTTACCTCTGTCGTTTGGAAAGATACGCGTATCAATATTGTTGATACGCCCGGACACGCCGATTTCGGCGGAGAAGTGGAACGTATCCTTAATATGGTGGATGGAGCCATTGTTCTCGTGGATGCCGCCGAAGGCCCGATGCCGCAAACAAAATTTGTTGTCGGCAAAGCCTTGAAGGTCGGCCTGCGCCCGATTGTTGCCATTAACAAGATCGACCGCCCCGACGCGCGGCCTGAAGAAGTTATCAATGAAGTTTTTGATCTGTTTGCCGCACTTGACGCAACAGACGAACAACTCGATTTCCCGATCCTTTATGGTTCCGGTCGCGATGGCTGGATGGCTGAAAGCCCTGACGGTCCGAAAGATCAGGGGTTGGCTCCTTTGTTCGACATGGTCGTACGCCATGTACCGGCTCCGACTGTTGCTCCGGGTCCGTTCTCGATGATCGGTACTATTCTGGAAGCCGATCCATTTTTGGGTCGTATTATCACTGGCAGAATTCACTCCGGTAAAATCAAACCGAACCAGGCAGTGAAAGTTCTCGACCAGCAGGGTAATCTTGTCGAAAATGGCAGAATTTCAAAAATTCTTGCTTTTCGTGGCCTTGAACGCCAACCGATTGAAGAAGGTGATGCCGGTGATATTGTGGCAATTGCCGGTTTGCAAAAAGGCACAGTTGCCGATACTTTCTGTGACCCGTCAGTAACCGAGCCTTTGAAAGCCCAGCCGATTGACCCGCCAACGGTCACAATGAGTTTCCTTGTTAATGACAGCCCGCTCGCAGGGACAGAAGGTGACAAGGTTACAAGCCGTGTTATTCGTGACCGTCTGCTCAAAGAGGCTGAAGGGAATGTTGCTCTGAAAATCGAGGAATCAAAAGACAAAGATTCCTTCTATGTTTCCGGACGTGGCGAATTACAGCTTGCTGTTTTGATCGAAAATATGCGCCGCGAAGGTTTCGAACTTTCGGTTTCGCGCCCGCGTGTTGTCATGCATACAGACGAGAATGGCAACAAGCTTGAACCGGTCGAAGAAGTCGTCATCGACGTTGACGAGGAATATTCGGGCATTGTCGTCCAGAAAATGTCGGAACGTAAAGGCGAGATGATCGAGCTCAAGCCGTCAGGTGGAAATCGTGTCCGCATGGTTTTTTATGCGCCCACACGTGGCCTTATTGGCTACCAGTCGGAATTATTGACCGATACGCGTGGTACTGCCGTCATGAACCGCCTGTTCCATGACTATGAACCTTATAAAGGCGATATTGCCGGACGTACCAATGGTGTCATGATTTCCAACGATAATGGTGAATCGGTAGCCTATGCCCTGTTCAATCTTGAAGACCGCGGCCCGATGATCATTGATGCGGGTGTCAAAGTCTATCAAGGAATGATTATCGGCATCCATTCACGTGATAATGATTTGGATGTAAACGTCTTGAAGGGTAAAAAGCTTACCAATGTTCGTGCTGCCGGAAAGGATGAGGCTGTGAAACTCACTCCTCCTATCAAAATGACATTGGAACGTGCGTTGTCGTGGATTCAGGATGACGAACTCGTCGAGGTTACGCCAAAGAACATTCGTCTGCGCAAACTTTACCTTGATCCGATTGATCGTAAAAGAAACGGAAAGCCACGTCCGTCGGACAGTGCTGCCTGATTTTTGACCATTTATGCCGGATACCCTAGAAGGTGTCCGGCTCTTTTTATTCTGGAAAGGATGTCTCTATGAATATTGATTTGATCCCCATCGGCAAAAACCCGCCGGAAGATGTTAATGTTATCATCGAAGTGCCGGTCGGCGGTCAACCAATCAAATATGAAATGGATAAAAAGTCCGGTGCGCTGTTTGTTGATCGTTTTCTCTACACCCCGATGACCTATCCGGGCAATTACGGTTTTGTTCCGCACACTTTGTCCGAAGATGGCGACCCGATTGATGTTCTCGTTCTCAACACCCGTCCGCTTGTTCCAGGCTGCGTTATCAATTGCCGTCCGATTGGTGCTTTGATTATGGAAGATGACGGCGGCAAGGATGAAAAGATTATTGCTGTTCCGACACCCAAGATGACACAGCGTTATGTCGATGTCCACGACTATGCCGATATGCCGGAAATAACCTTGAAACAGGTCGAACATTTCTTCCAGCATTATAAAGATCTCGAACCCGGAAAATGGGTCAAGATTGGCGGATGGGAAGATGAGGATTTTGCCCGCGAGCTCATCAACAAAGCAATCAAGCGCGCAAAGAAATAATCCTTAGAAATAATTGATAGTCTTCTATCAATCCGCTTTAAAAATATTTCATTAAAACGCCCGTCAAACTTTGGCGGGCTTTGTTTTTTTGACATCATGACAGATGGGTTTAACAGGTCCACTCCGGTTGTCCTCTTGTCCACTTTGAGGCCTGTCCCGCTTGGTTTTCTCGTACAAGTTTTATTTATTCGGGGTGTGATTGTGATTGACTGCCCAGCGGGAGCAGCATTTCGATGCTAGGCTGTTTATGCGTTGTCCCGAAAAGAGAAATTGCTGACAAAAACGCGTTATTGACAAGCTGTTGATTTGGAAAACCGGAGAAATATCCTATAAGCTTTGAGTGATAATCACGCAAATTGCTGAAAAAATCACATTTTTTGCTTATTAAAGCGAGGCTTAATCAAAATGCCGTTACGCACTAAAAAACTTGTTTTCTTGTCTGTCCGCAACCGGTCTTTTTGATTAAAAGGTTGACAATAATTGGTGCAAAACCGGCGCCCAATTCCGATAAAAAAGTACAACGGGATTTTTGACGTATGGATGCTGCAGTAAAAGCCCCTAAAAAAAGCCATAACATCACCAAAGGTGATGTTGCCGCTGTTGCTATCGGTAATGCTGTCGAATTTTACGATTTTATCGTCTACACAACATTCGCTGTCATGATCGGGAAAACTTTTTTTCCGTCTGACAACGAGTTTGTCAGCTTGATGTCTTCGGTTTCAACATTCGGCATAGGTTTTATAGCCCGCCCCTTGGGTGCAATCCTCATCGGCACTTATGCCGACAAGGTCGGACGCAAACCCGCAATGATCCTGACAATGTTGTTGATGGCAATCGGCACTGCCGGACTAATTCTTCTGCCCGGCTATGAGCAGATCGGAATTGCAGCCCCAATATTGCTGGTGATTGCCCGATTGGCACAAGGATTAGCCTGGGGCGGCGAAGCAGGGCCTGCGACAACGTTCATCATGGAGGCTGCTCCAGAAGGAAAACGCGCTTTCTATGCGAGTTGGCAAATTGTTGCTCAGGGGGGAGCGGCAATAACCGCCGGTTTGGTCGGCTATATCTTAAGCCTTTATCTGACACACCAACAACAAACCGATTGGGGGTGGCGCATTGCTTTTGGTCTCGGACTCTGCATTTTACCGATCGCAATTTTGATGCGTCGCCATCTTGGTGAAACATTGCAACTGGAAGATAAAGCCGAAAATAACTCGACAAAGGGACTGCTCAAAGAAATATTTGAACATCACAGTGCTCTGATTTTTATCGGGATATTCGTCCTTTCCGGCAGTACCGTTACGCAATATTTCCTGAATTACACTACAACTTATGCTCTTACGGAACTGCACTATGGCGAGAATTTTGCGATGCTTGCCACTTTTGTTGTCGGATTGGGGGTTGTGATTTTCGCGTTGATTGGCGGTTATTGTGCAGACCGGTTCGGACGGAGGATAACAATCGTTGTGCCCCGCATTATCTTGCTCGCTATCCTGTGGCCGGGACTTTATCTCGTCAACCAATTCAACAGCATTTGGGTGTTCTTCGGCGTCATCACAATTTTTACGGCCTTGCAGAACATTAGCGGTGCAGGAATTGTTATATTCTTATGCGAATGTTTCCCGAAAAGATTGCGGGCCACCGGATTTTCCATCTCTTACGCGCTGGGAATTTCCCTCTTCGGAGGCACAGCGCAAATCGTTGTTACATGGATTTTGGAGCTCACCGGCAATCCCGCCTCGCCGGCCTTCTACCTCATCTTCATCAATATTTTGTGTTTAGGGGCAGTATTTTTAAGCCGGAACAAAAAAGTTCACTAA
>CAMLLT010000198.1 GCA_946480935.1 uncultured Bartonella sp.
GACTACGAATCTGGGGGTCAGGAGTTCGAATCTCTTCGGGTGCGCCATTTAAAATTTGGCCTTTAGCCATAATTTCCGAACAATAGTTTTTTCCATTTTTAAAAGCAAACACCGCTCTCTACATATTTTTTAAAAATATGGGAGGGAAATTGTTTTTTACGAATAATGCTTTCAATCAATCATGATTTGAAACCACCCTCCCAATTTCTTTCGAAATGTTTGCTGTCTGAAATTCTGTTGTCTTTCTGTGTTCAAGCGGAAAAACAGCATTTGATTTATTGGGGCATAAACAGCAAATGGGAGAGATCAATCGCACTCGTCATGAGCGCCTTTAAAAGGCGTTCCTTTTTCCTTTTGATAAAGCTTCCGGATGTAATGGTGGAACCGACTGACGTCGTGCTATGACTTTCACTTTGCGCGATCTTTAGTACTGCCGTGATGTCTATCGACGTAAATTGCGAGCCTTTGTCGGTGTTGAATATGTCGGGTTTACAATAATGTGCAAGAGCCTCTTCGACTGCATCTATTGAGAAAGCGGTTTCTACAAAGATAAACAAAACCACGCGCCATCGGATTTTATCTCATGTCCACCGTCTGGACCTGATCAGACCATGTCACTGCCAGGTCGCGCAGCAGCTAGGTATAAACTTTGTGACCGGTCCAGGCTTCTAGGTGTTAGGTCGCCGTCATATTGCTTCTATAGCCTTTTTCTTCATAAGTTTGGCAACATGCAGTTGCGCGACTTCACCGCGCTAAAGTCACCACCGTGAATGTGTCTCGTCTTTAAGGAGTAACCCTAGGCCTGAGTGCAACTTTATTTTGACAACACCTCTAAAGGCCCCGAAAATAACTCAGGATTATGGGTGATATGTCACATGACACCCTAGTCGTTCACAAAGCTTTTCGCTTTTTTTTACTACAGCCGGTTTTTCTTGAGACAACGTCGCAGAAGTTTGTTGACAAGCGGTGAGGAACAAACCTGAAACGATGAAAACAAATATAGTTATTGCAAGTTTTTTCATTTTAGCAACAGTCCCAATAAAGATAATTTTTCTACATGCTGAATAATTAAAAACCAACCAATAACAACTGTTTTACTTTAGCGCGTCTTTAAAACCAAAAGCACAATTAGCTCCTCTCGAATAAGTATCCAGCCTTGTGATTTTGCCGTGCTCGTCATAAAACGCGCGGGCTTCACAATAAGCTGACTCATATCCTGTAGGTGTAGTTTTTTGAAAAGATCGTTCCCAGTATACATATTTTTCTCCCTTTTTATTTTGTGCAACATGGAATGGACCTAACCGTTTAATGATATTTTCGATAGGTTGCCCACGCCATTTATCTTGAATTTCCTGACTAAAGTTGAGAGAAAGCCAACAGCCACTCAGCATAAAGACGACACATAAAAGAGAGAGAAATCTTCTCATTGTATCCTCACCTTGGATTATTATTGATAATATCATTTTCATGCATGAACGACACTTGTAAGAACTTTCGCTTTTTATCTCATTGCCCTTATCGGCATCAGTAATGCGCAAAGTAGCACCTTCATGGCTCGAGCAAAATGCATTGCGCACTCGACAAATACCATAACCGTGGACAGAATATAGTTATTCTGCTTCCGGCCATCAGAATGCGAGATTATGATCTCACCTTGGAAAATGCTTGATTTTACTTTTCCCTCTTTGTCATTACTCCCATAGAGAGGCGATTTGCTGGTCGAAGATGTTTCACCTCTTCCGGCAATTTTTTCAACCTTATCATTGGCTGCAATTTCATCTCTACAGAAAGTGAGCGCTGCCCCCGATATCATGCCACCAGAGTCTGAATGGATGTAGAAATCAGCGATTTTTAGCTGCCTGTTGTCAGGCTATTTATGGTTTCATCATCTTAGAACCGGCTATCAAACCGAATTCCCACCCGAGTTTTCCTTTAACAATACTGTCAACTCCTCCGGAACTGGTATTGATCTCGCTTTGGTCGACAGCTTTCATATAAAGCATTGCCATTTTGACCGGAACGCCAAAAATAACCGGCACGCTCAAGAAAATTCGGAACCAATTTCCAAAAACTCAATGATTGCTGGCCCGCACCAAGCAATGAGGGATGCGGAAATTGATGCTTTTCTGTTAAGAGCTTTGCCCGGAACCATTATGGTCTATGCCGGCTCGACCACCTTGAGCTTAGTCTTCCACACATAGATATTTAAGCTCCGTATAGTCATCCAGACTGAAATGTGACCCTTCGCGTCCTATGCCTGATTGTTTAATGCCTCCGAAAGGTGCCGTTTCTGTTGAAATAGCACCGGTATTAATTCCGACCATGCCATATTCAAGTGCTTCGGCGACACGTATTATTTTCGAATAATCCCTGAATTAAAGTAGGCTGCAAGACCGAATTCGGTATTATTGGCCGCTGCAATGACTTCTTCCACTGTGTTAAACTTGAAAATGGGTGCCAAGGGAGCAACGGTTTCTTCCCTTGCGACTTTCATGTTTGATGTGATGCCGGTCAGAAGTGTGGGAGCAAAAAAGTGGCCTGTTTCCTCCAATCTGTTTCCTCCCGTAACCAGAGTGGCACCTTTTTCCATAGCATCCTTGAGGTGCTCTTCCACCTTTTCCAGCGCTTTATCTGTAATGAACGCTCCGATCCTCACATTCTCGCTAAAACCGTTACCGACTTTGAAGGCGGCAATGCGCTCACTCGGCCAAACTCCATCTCCACATTAGTCGCGAAGGTTGCATCGATATTTTCGCTTTTTTCAAGTTTTGCAATGTTTTTTAGATCAGGTCTGGCTATCCGTGATAATTCAAGATAACTCACACTTCTTTGCTTATTCACAAAATATACCGCCATGCATTTTCTCTGAATGAGAACAGGTCCCGATAGATTTTTATCGAGACCTGAGAAATTTATAAAGCTTGCGGAAAAAACATCAGCAAAAGATAACCAAGGAATTTTGGAGAAATCTTATCGTCCTGATAGAAAGCCGCGACGTGTTTTACGACTTCATCGATAGACTTTCATGAAAAGCTTTCGTCGACTATTTGCTCAAGCACCGGTCATTTCTTTTCCAAGATAGACTTCTATATTCCGATTTGGATCAAGCACTTAAAGCTTTAAACAAGAAGTGACCAGTGCCTCAATTGTGACCCCTAAAAATAACTTGCGAATACCTGCACTCAACTGTTCGACATTGTTCTTAATGCGCCTCACTGCCGCATAGAAATGGCAAGTCTGTTCATTCCATTCATCAGCGATATCGCAAATGTAAGGTCCGATATTTCTTTGTCACTAAAGACCTTTTTTAATGCCTCGTAGGATTCGTCATCGGCGTGGCTTGTCGATATGTTTGTTAACTGCTCGGCCCAATTCAGTGCTGCCCGTTCTTTTTCAGAATATTGGTCACTCACACGCCATCCCGCCACTTCGGATATGCGGCGCTGTGTTTCGCCATCTTTTAGCAGGGAATTTGTATGAAGATTAAGGCAATATGCGCATCCATTGATTTGAGAAACTCTGAGATAGACCAATTCAATCAATTTTTGTTCTACAACGCTTTTCTCAAGGGCGACTTTCACGGCTCTAAAACCACTCATGAGCTCTGGTGACAAGTCAAAATATTTCAGTCTGAGATTTTTCATATTCTCTTCTCCTTATGATCATTATTGTCTACACAATATATTAATAACGAAAGCGCAAAACAAACTAGAACATTAAAATTAATCATCATTTTTATACTTTGAAAAAATGACATACTTATAATAAATAATATTAATATAAATATATTTGCAATGTTAATGAATTTGTTCTTTACGCTAATAATATATGTTAAAGCTATAACTGCCTCTAAAACTGTGACCACCCAGCCAATAATAGGAATCATGTTTTCCGGAGCCCAGGGACACAATATCGAAACATGTTTAAAAAATTGGGTCATCGAGCCCCATGAAACACCTGTTTCACCGACATGACCCCAAAAACCGAAACGGTCAAAAACAGCCGAAAGATAGCTGATTGCTAAACTTACTTTAGCAAAATATATTCCCCCTTTAGCAAAATATATGCCCCGCCTTTGCGTAGACGATTTGCCAAAGTCAAACATGCGTCACCGTATTCTCAAATTCTGTGAATGAGACAATGTCGCAAACCCTTTGACTGCGATAGGGACATATCGGGACAATTTGATAGTGACATGTGCATTTCGGTTTCGAACACAAAGAATGCATTGTAGGGGTATGTCATCAGAACAAACGTAAAAATCTGTTTCTTGTCTTCTTGGCCTCGAGCGCTGTCATGGAAATTATGAATCCACATGCCTACAGATTTTATTCTCTGCTCGTCCTTCTCTATTTTTCCGATATGGTGCTGTTGCTTGCCAATATCTGGAACTCTCTTCGGGTTACAAATTCACCATTATTCCTTGGGTGCATACTCTCGATAGGGGTTATATTTCCATTAATCTTAAAAAAATTGGCACGTGGTCACGAGCAGAAATCGATAAGTTTAGCCGGCCTTTATCTTCGAAGAATAATTGTATTCG
>CAMLLT010000199.1 GCA_946480935.1 uncultured Bartonella sp.
TCGATTTTGTCAAAACGACCATAATAATTGGAAAGGCCGAAATGTTTGATGCTCCACAACAGGTTTGTGTGGGCTGGATCCGATACATAAGCACCCGTCGGAATATCGAGCTTTGCCGCCTCAGCTGTAAAAGTTCCGAAAAAAACACCCGGAACTGTCATCATAACAGCGATTATAGTTTTCTTGATAAACATAGTCTCGTCTCCGTAAATATGAAATGTTTTATCCCGGTTATTCTAGCGTTTTTGAAATAAGTAGAAAGTGTCAACAATCGAGACAGAATGTTAACAGATCATTGACAACATGAATACCATATCAAAATATTTATTTTGCTTCGAATTATATTCATACGTCAGAAAAATAATCGAATGCTATAAAATCCGCTTTAAATTATATTTTTTTAAAAATACTATCATAAAAAATAATTTTACCGGTTGAATTGGTATGATATTTTCAGAAATAAAATATAATAAGAAATTATTATAAAAATTAAAATGAATTATTTTTTAATTTAAAACCGGATGATAATGTGGGTTATGGAAAAATATTTTTTGTAATTCTGTTTCGTTTGATAGAAAAATCAATTTCAAGCTATATTGTTGTTCAGAGTTTGCTTTCAAGATATTATTTGTGACATTGTCTTATGTTCGAGCAGATACCGCGCTTGACCGCGCGCTTAAGCATGGGAAGGGCATTCCATTAGACAAAACGATTTTTTTGCAAACTATTTGCTCCTCTTAAGACGTGAAGCAAATTATACCGGAGCCATTGAGGCTGCCCGTTTATTGTTCAGGGAATTTGACAGATAAAGGGAATTATCTTTTCAAGAGAAGCTGTTAACCTTTTCCCGATTGTCGTCAAAAGCCCCTTGCGTTTTCACTCTTCTGTTTCCATATAGGTTTTGTTTGATAGGATTTGTTTGAGGATCTTTAATCCTGAACCGGTAAACGCCAAGAGCCTTTTTGAAGGCTGCATAAAAGAGGAAATAGAATGAGCGTTTTACGCTATTTTACCGGCGCTTTTATTTTTACAGTTGTCGGTCTGAGCCTCGGCATGTGGCTCGGCTATGTCGAAACAGGTTCGACAAGTGGCATATTCGAATATCTATTCATTTGCTGTGTCCTTGGTGTTCTGGAAATTTCGCTTTCATTCGACAATTCCATTATCAATGCGCGTATCTTGCGTGATATGAGCCCGGTTTGGGAACATCGCTTTCTTACCTGGGGCATTGTTATTGCGGTTTTCGGGATGCGGGTTATTTTCCCATTGATTGTGGTGGCTTTTGCCGCGTGGATCAGCCCCTTGCAGGCGTTGAAACTGGCCATCTGGGAGCCGCAACATTACGCTGAAATCATGACAGATGCGCATGTCGGTATTGCGGCATTTGGTGGTACTTTTCTTTTTATGGTGGGGCTCAAATATTTCTTTGATCCTGAAAAAGATACGCACTGGATTTTGTTTCTTGAAGGGCGTGCCAAAAAATATGCGTCAATCCACGGTATCCAGATTGCCATTACACTTGTTCTTGTGCTCATTTTTTCCAGCCTCGTAAAACCGGAAGATGACCATACATTTCTGGTTTCGGCAATTTATGGCTTGCTTGCATTCATTGCAGTCGAAGGCTTGGGCGTGTTGATGGATGCCAGAAAACACACGATGGAAAACGTCTACAAGGGAGGTATTGGCGCCTTTGTCTATCTCGAAGTGTTGGACGCGAGTTTTTCGTTCGATGGTGTGATCGGCGCCTTTGCGCTTTCCACCAATCTTTTTGTTATTGCAATCGGTCTCGGGATTGGTGCCTTTTATGTTCGTTCAATGACAATTCTTCTTGTCGATAAAGGAACACTTGCACAATACCGCTACCTCGAACACGGCGCTTTTTATGCTATTCTGGTGTTGGCTTTTATCATGTATTTGCAGACGATTATTCACATACCGGAAGTTGTTACCGGCGTTATCGGAATGGTGTTCATTCTGACCGCGCTTTATTCTTCTATTCGTTTCAATCGTAATCATCCCGATTGGCATTTGAATATTCCGAAAGATTAACTGCGCTCAAAAGTTTGCATGCATTTGTGCCATTGCCAAGCTGCTTTTGACAATCAAAGAGCGGTCATTTGTCTTTCGTTTGGGGCAAGCGGTCTATATATATCTGGTGCGTTTCGCTCAAGACATCATCCAGTCTTTTTCCGCTCATCCAGACATTTAATGATTCCGGCGGAGTTTCCCCTTTTTCAAGGCGGTCGTCAGGTTGAAAGCTGCCGACAATTGTCGTGACCGGAATAACACCTGCCCAAATCGGGGAGGTATAATCTTCCTCGTCATCTTGAGGTCCTGACGCGCGCATTTTTGCTGCCGCGAAATCAATTTCCATTTTTATCACAGATGTTGCTTTCAGCTCTTTTTGCGTGACCTTGCGTATTTCGTCTGTTCTTTTCGGGAAAAAACGCTCGATCATATTGTTAAGCGCGCGATATTTTTCTTTGTCGTTCGAAACAAGTGCGGCTTTGCCAAAACACATCACTGAACGATAGTTGAGCGAATGGTGGAAAGCCGAGCGTGCAAGCACAAATCCGTCAAGATGGGAAACAGTGACACATACATCTACCCCTTGCTTTAACTCTTTTATCATGCGCGAGGCGGATGAACCGTGCCAATAAAGGGTGTTGCCTTCGCGCCAATGCGTTGTAGGGGTGCAAAAAGGCGTATTGTCAATCACATAGGCGACATGCGCCAGAGCTGAGCTGTCGAGAATTTGATAAATTGTTTCTTTTTTATAAGAAGCACGTTTGTAGCTTCTTTTAACGCGGTTTTTATCGGTTATGGAGAAGTCTTCGGTCGTCATTCCATTCGCCTTGCAAAAGTTAACAAAACCCGCCAAATAGTGTTCCATGAAATTGGAACAAAAAAGAACCACATTAAAACAAAAAAATCAGACCAATTTTCCGGATTGGTCGGCGATGATGCCGCTTGTTCCGGAAAACGGGCGAAAGCCTGCGAGCGTCTATCGCCTTATCAAGCAAGCAATTGACCGGCAAAAATTCGAGTGTGGTGCAAAATTACCCCCCAGTCGGGATTTGGCAAAGCGGTTTTCCATTTCCCGTGCGACAGTCGTTGCAGCTTATGACATGTTGGCTGCCGATGGTTACATTATAACGAAGCGGGGAAGCGGCAGTTTTGTCGCGTTGAATGTATCGCGCACATTCAAACCGCGAATTTCGGTGCCGGAGCGTGAACAAAAATCGTCCTATCACTTATGTGAGTTGAGTATACCTCTTGAAAATGACAAAGCGATGAGCCTGTTTCGCCGCCTTTTGAACAATCGCGCAGCCAAAGCGGGGATACGCCATTATAACTATACCGATCCGCGCGGGACACTGGAACTGCGAGAGGCGCTTTCGGCTTATTTGAGGCAAGCCAGAGGCCTTAACCTTGACGCTTCACAAATTTTTATAACGGCCGGCACACAACAATCATTAGACCTTTGCCTAAGATGTTTTTTGGCCGATAAAGCGACAATTCTCGTCGAAGACCCATTTTATCGGACAGCAATTCAGGCACTTGAAGCACTCGGCAAGACGTTGGAATTTTTGCCTCATGATAAACTTGGCGATTACCTGAATTTGCCACCGGCCGACGCAATTCTACTCAACCCTTCAAGACAATTTCCTCTCGGCGGTACGATCGGGCTTACGCAGCGGCTTAATTTGTTAAAATGGGCAAAAGATAATCATGCGATAATTATTGAAGATGATTATGATAGCGAAATCCGCTTTGAAGCCATGCCAATGACTGCTATTCAAGGTCTCGATGACATCGGTTCTGTTATCTATTTTGGCACATTTTCCAAAACGCTTTTTGCCGGTCTTCAATGCGCCTATATGGTTGTACCTTCGCGCTTGTGCGAACGCCTTATGAAATTTCGGAGTCTCGTTGACAGGCGCGCCGTCACTTTTGTTGAAGAAGCTTTGGCCGATTTTATTAATGGTGGCCATTACGCGCGCCATTTGCGCCGGTCAGCCAAGATTGTCAAAAAGAACAGGGATGCTCTGATTAAGGGGTTGGAAAGTGGAAAAGGGAAAAATCTTATGCATCTCATCCCGCCAAGACAGGGGCTTCATTTAGCCGCCCTCATTGATAAAAATATCAACGATGTGGCGTTGGAGGCCAAATTGCAGAAAGCCGGTTTTGCCGGTCGAGCAATTTCGCATTATTGCCGGAATAGTCGCGAAAACGGCCTGATTATGGGATATTGCGGCTTTTCACCCGAACTTTATGAACAAGCAGGCGAGGCCATTTCTCATATAATTTCCAATGAAGTAAAAATATAAGTTTTATAATTTATAAAATTATTTATGTGTTTTTATTTATAATTTTTAATATAAATATTATTTATTTTAAATTTTGATATAGTAATTATCATTTAAAATAATGAATAGGAAAAATGTAAATTATTACATTATATTAAAAATGATATCCCTAAAATATAGTTTTTTAAAAAGTCGATAACGATAG
>CAMLLT010000200.1 GCA_946480935.1 uncultured Bartonella sp.
TTTCTTGTTTATTTTCAAATTCTGGAATATTTGCGCGCATTTTTAATGGCTCGTGTCGCGTGGAGTTACGTCAATTGTTTGACATTGATATCCGGTGCTTTCGGCGTCTTTAGTCGACGTGAGGTTATGGCTGTTGGCGGTTATACACGGGGATCCGTCGGGGAAGATTTTGACTTGGTGATCAAGCTACATCGATATATGCTGGAAAACAAACGCGATTATCGTATCACTTTTGTACCTGATGCTGTTTGCTGGACGGAAGCGCCGGAAAGTCTTGCTGTTCTTGCCAAACAACGTACGCGTTGGCAAAGAGGCGCTTTGGAAGTTTATTTTCGCCATCAGGACATTATGTTCAACAGACGCTATGGACGCATCGGTTTTGTTGGTATGCCGATGGTGTTTGTTATTGATGTTGTAAGTCCGCTGTTGGAACTATTCAGTTATATTCTGTTTCCGATTGTCTTTTATTTCAAAGCCATGACGTTCGAGTTTTTACTCTCTTTCATCTTTATGGCATTTATGTATGGAATATTCGTCAGCTTGTTTTCAATATCGCTTGAACAAATACATCTTGGGTTTTTGCGTAAAGCAAAATACATGTTTATTCTTTTTCTGTCTTCAATCATCGAATGTTTCGGCTATCGTCAAATCAATACATTCTGGCGGATAAAAGCCGCCGGAGAATATTTTTCAGGAAACACTGCATGGGGCGAAATCAAACGCACCGGTTTTGATGAAGTCAAGAAAAAAACGGCCCAATAAATTTTCCAATGCTCCAGCGTGTTAAGCCGCTGGAGCTGATTGTCTTAAACAATGGTTTTTCACAATTATTTGCATGGTCATTTAACCACGAAACCATGCTTATATGGATCGCGATCGTCGATAAATATTGTGTTGAAGCCTGTCATTCTGGCCCAGCCTGCAACGGATGGAATAATGGCCGGAAGCCCCTCTACATCAGTCAATTTTTCAACACGTCCTTCAAAGATAGAACCGATGATCGATTCATGGACAAAATTATCACCGGCTTTCAGAATTCCCTTGGCTGTGAGTTGTGCCATTCGCGCCGAGGTTCCGGTCCCGCAAGGCGAGCGATCAATGGCTTTATCGCCGTAAAACACAGCATTGCGTCCATTGGCTTCCGGCTTTGTCGGTTTTCCTGTCCACATAATATGGCTTAAGACATTGATTTCGGGTTTTTGCGGATGCTGGAAGCTGTAGAGCTCATTCAACCTTTTTCTTAAGACAGGACTCCATGCGATAAGCTGCAACGCATTATAGTCGGCCATATCGGTATAATTTTTTTGCGGTTCGACAATGGCATAAAAATTACCACCATAAGCGACATCCACTTTAAGAAGGCCCAAGTCCGGACATTCGACCTCAAGGTCCTGTTTGTAGAGGAAAGCCGGCACATTCGTCAGACGAACTTTTTCCACATAAGGGCCATTTTGCTCATATGTAATGTCGACTTTTCCAGCCGGAGTATCCAGACTGAGTTTTCCCGGAATGCGTGGCGTAACAAGTCCATATTCTATGGCCATTGTTACGGTTCCGATTGTGCCATGTCCGCACATAGGCAAACATCCGGAAGTTTCGATATAGAGAACGCCGATATCACAATCATCGCGTGTTGACGGATAAAGAATAGAGCCCGACATCATATCATGCCCGCGCGGTTCGAACATCAAACCGGTTCTGATCCAGTCGAATTCACGTAAAAAATGCAGGCGTTTTTCCATCATGGTGTTGCCTTGCAGAAGCGGACCGCCACCGGCAACCAGACGAACAGGATTACCACATGTATGACCATCAATACAGAAAAACGAATATTTCGCCATGTCAAAACCTCCCGGCACGAAATGGATAAATTGAAAGAGCAGGCTCTTTATGTTCAATGAGATTGTGTATGAGACGGGCGGTGGCTGCCGATTGTGTCAAGCCAAGATGGCCATGACCGAAAGCATATAATATTCGCCGGCTGTTTTTTGCATAATCAATAACCGGTAAACCGTCGGGGATAGACGGCCGATACCCCATCCATTCCACCCCGTTTTCGAGCTTCAAATCGGGGAAAAATTCCTTCGCCTTTTTCAGCATGGCTTGCGAGCGTTTATAATTGGGAGGCAGATCAAGCCCGCCCATTTCGACTGCCCCGCCAACTCTTATACCTGTGCTGAGTGGTACAACAACAAAACCATGACCACCAAAGGTTACCTGATGTTGAAGCTTGAGACTATCAACCGGTAATGTCGTATTATAACCGCGTTCGGTATCAAGCGGTATATTATCACCGAGTGGCCGCGCAAATGTATTTGACCATGCACCACAAGCGACAACCACAAAATCGCTTCGGATTTTTTCAGCACTGGTTGTCAGTGTTACGCCGTTTTCATCCTGTGACAGATCAAGAACCGTCAATTTGAAAAATTTTGCGCCTAGTCTACTCGCATAGGACCACAGGGCTTTACCGAACAATTTCGGGTCCTTCACATTGCGCCAGCAAGGAACATAGGAAGCTTTTACAAATTGCTTTGAAAGGCCGGGAACCATATTGTGCAATTCGTCAGAATCAATATGGCGTACTTTTATGCCGAAACTTTCACGCCAATTCCAACTTGGAAGTGCTGCCTGAAACTCTTTTTCGCTTTCATAAACCTCAAGTTCACCTTCGGTTCCGAGTTTGTCCAAAAGTTCGGCTCTGGTGAGCAAGCCCATCATTTCTTTCTCTGCAAGACGCATGATTGCAACTTGCGCTTTGATGGTTTCCAATTGGGCTTTTTTCCGGCTTGCCTTCCAAAAACGAATGAACCAAGGCATAAGTTTTGGCAAATATGTCGGACGGATTGTGAACGGTCCCAAGGGATCCATCATCCATCCGGGTAGTTTTCTTAATATGCCTTTTGACGCAATCGGTAATACGTCGGTAAAGGCGAATGCCCCCGCATTTCCTGCACTTGTTTCTTCACAAATCCCGCTTCTGTCGAAGACTGTAACATCATATCCGTTTTCAGAAAGAATGGCAGCCGTAGCGACGCCAACGATACCGCCTCCGATTATTGAAACCGACTTTTTCGCCTGCATCGCTTATTATCCTCCCCCGAACATTATGATTTTTGTCTTTCGGGCTGATGCAATCATGTAAATTTTTAATCTGGCAGGCATCACGAATAAAAATTCACTCACGTCTTATCCGGCCAGATGTTGTTTTGAAAAGCTATTTATGCAACTTTGTATTTTTGAACAGCTCCCGGCAATTCACTCCATTTTTTATACCATGTATCAAATAGCTTAAGCTGCTTTTCTACAAATCCACGCTGGCTTTCTGTGAGTTCATCGGTTTCATTGAAATGGAGCTTATAGGCTTCGTCGCCTTTCAGAACCATCATATATTTGAAAAACAACACGAGATCAGGGCCTGCGTCGAATGATGAAAGAATAGCCAAGGCTTGCTCGAGTTCCTCAGCACGTTGGCGTGCTTCGACATCTCCCTTTGCAGCGGCTTCAGATAGACGACATAGGTGGATGACTTCTTTCGGTAAGACATTTCCTATTCCGGTGATCGCGCCTGTAGCACCACAATTGACATAACCATGGACAACTGTTGTATCAACACCGATCATAAGAGAGACATTGTCATTACGGCTTGTAATGTTTTCGGCGGCGTAGAGCATATCGTCAGGCCCGCCGAATTCTTTGAAGCCGATCAGGTTTTTATGTTCTGCCCGTAGAGCGAAAAAAAGATCGGCGCGCGTAGCAAATCCATAATAAGGACTATTATAAATCACGGCGGGAAGGTCAGGCGCAGCCGATAGAATAGCTTTGAAATGGTTCTTCTGCGCCGCCAATACACTACCACGGGAGAGAACGCGTGGAATAACCATCAAACCTTTAGCCCCGACCTTCTGGGCGTGACGCGCATGTCTTACCGCGGTTTTCGTGTTAACCGCACCGGTACCGACTATGACCGGAATTCCGGCTTTAACCAGACTTTCAACACCCTCCATACGTTCTTCATCGGTCAATAGGGGCCAGTCGCCCATTGATCCGCAATAGACCACAGCCGACATTCCTGTGGCGATAAGCTCTTTTGCTTTGGCAACAAGAGCAGAAAAATCCGGTGTCCGGTCCGGTTTGCAAGGCGTCATTAATGCAGGGACGACCCCTGAAAATATACTAGAATCCATAATATTCCCCTTATTTGGCGCTCACGTAGTTTCTTTTCACAAAGCGACCGTAAAAATTTTATTTGTTGATATCAAAATTGAAAGTGGCACTCAGCGCCGCAATCACAGATATATTGCTACCTACCCAATATTGTGAGGTATTGATATATCAAAAAAATATCATATAAATTACGCTTGTCAAGTGATATATTAAAGGTAGATATGAAAAATATGAAAGTAATGGCAGTCAATGAAAGTCAGGCGGACATAGCTTATA
>CAMLLT010000201.1 GCA_946480935.1 uncultured Bartonella sp.
AGTCAACATATCTGTTGTCTTTTTCGGATCACGTACCTGTTTTGATGCGTCACCTGGAAGTGCAATATGTTTGAGATAGGCAACAATCGAATCAAGATCGTCTTCGGTTGCAAATTGCATTGATTCTTCGACAACGAGCGTCATCGGACCGACAACAGCCGAATGACTGTTACGACCTGTCTGCAAATAGTTCTTCAAATCATCTGCCGTCCAATTTGCAACAGATGAATTCGGGCTACGCAAATTCGGCCCATAGAAACCGTCAATCGTTTCACCGGTCAGGAATTTGTTGCTGTCGCTATTCGTTCCAGATTGACGGAACATGAAATCACGCGGTGTATGGCAAGCACCACAGTGGCCTAAGCTTTCGACAAGATAGGCACCGCGATCAAGTTTCGCGTCGTTGAAGCGTGGCTCGAAACCACCTTTGCCGGAAATCGCAAAGAAGTTCCAAAGGCGGATTCCCCAACGCTGGTTGAACGGAAATGACAGATTGGTTTCCTTAACCTTGGCACTAACCGGTTTAACGCCATGCATGAAATAATCATAAAGCGCAACAATGTCAGGCTCGCTGATCTTGCGATAGTTTTCGTAAGGCATTGCCGGGTAAAGAAGCTCGCCATTCTTGCCGATACCGTCACGCAAAGCATCACGGAACTGGTCAAGTGTCATATTCTTTATACCGTTTTCATCCGGTGTGATGTTGGATGAATAGATAATGCCGAACGGGCTCTTGACTTCACGACCACCTGCATAAGGCTGACCACCGGGTGCGGTATGGCAGGCTGCACAATCAGCCATTCTGGCAAGATATTCACCCCGTCCCTGCTCCGGTTTGAAGTCCGGAGAAAGAGCTTCTGTCGGGCCGGTTCGTTTGATTGGCACAAACATGATTGCCAGAATGACAATAATCGCAAGGATTACCAATCCAATAATAATTTGTACTAAACGTTTCATCGGATGTTTCTCCTATGCCAAAGGCCGCGGGTTTTTGAGGTAATCGGATTTGATATTTTCAAGCATCCAATAGGTCAAAGCGCCGAGCGTTCCTGTAGGATTATGCTGGATATTCTGCGGGAACGCATTGGCACCCGGAATAAACAGATTGTGGTAATCCCAATGTTGGAGATAACGGTTCAATGCCGAACGTTTGGGGTCTGTACCCATAATCGCACCACCCACAGTGTGGGTTGTTTGATAAATGCGGGTATCATATTGCTGGCCTTCTTTCATCGCCGGATTCTGGCGATATTTATCAGGACCGATTGCATCGGCAATCTTGTTGATCTTGTCGGTAATGAATTGCGACATCTTGATTTCATTATTGTGCCAGTTGAACGTCATACGCATCAACGGACGGCCGAATTTATCTTTATAAGTCGGGTCAAGATCAAGATAGGCATCACGATAGGACATAACCGAACCGTGCTGGCTGATCGACATGGCATGTCCATACCAATCGCCAATAGCCTTCTTCCATTCTGCACCCCATGCTGGTGTGCCACCCGGCAACGGCATATTGCGAATTGGTTGACCGTTGGTCTGGCCTGACGAAATACGGCTACCACCGATAAAGCCTTCTTTTGCCATATCGATCTGGTTGAAGCTGTAATCATCAAGATAAGAACCGTTACAACCGGTACCGACAAATGGATTGAACACCTTATCCTTGAAGAACAATGTGCCACCGCCAATAGCAGTCTGGTAGGCGTAGTTACGGCCGATAACACCTTCACCGGTAATCGGGTCATAGGGTTGACCGAGACCGGAAAGCAACAACAAGTGAACATTGTTGATCATGAAACCGCCAAGAATAACGAGATCTGCCGGCTGGAAGATTTCTTCATTCTTTTCGTTGACATAGGTAACGCCGGTTACAGTCTTGCCGTCTTTGGATTTTTCAATACGCAAAACTTCCGATTTAACCCGATATTCAAAATTCTTATAACGCTTCAAAGCAGCCAGAACGTTAACTTGCGGTGAAGCTTTTGAATAATTGAGGCAGCCATAACGTTCACAGAAACCGCAATAGTTACAAGGCCCCATCTGCATGCCATAAGGGTTGGTATAAGCCTCGGAAGCGATAGCCGATGGACACGGGAACGGGTGAAGCCCGAGTTTCTTTGCACCTGCTGCAAAGAGCCGCCCGTTATAGGTATAAGGCAAAGCCGGCATAGGATAAGGATTCTTGCGCGGGCCTTCAAAAGGATCGCCACCTTCCTGAATCTTGCCGTTCAAATTGCCGGCAGTACCCGAAACACCTGCGACCTTTTCAAACATATCAAAATGTTTTTCCAGTTCGTCATAGGTAACGCCCCAGTCCTGAATTGTCATATCTTCCGGAATAATATTGCCGAAAGTTTCTTCAATATAGGAACGGGCTCTGAGCTCTTCCGGCTGGGCACGCCATGTCATGCCGTTCCAGTGGATACCGGCTCCGCCAACGCCGATGCCGGGAAGAAAAGAACCCAATTGGCGATAGGGGAGAGCGACCTGATCAAGACCTCTGCGAATCGTTACCGTATGATCGCGCGGCCGAACAGCGGTACCGAGACGGACACCGTATTTCAATTCGTCAGCCGGTTTTGGATAAGCAAAACTCGGAACGGTATCGCGGTCTTCACCACGTTCCAGTGCGAGAATTTCCAAACCCTCTTTTGCAAGTTCTATGCCGCTGATTGCACCGGTCCATCCGAGGCCGATAATGACAACGTCTTTCTTCTTCATTGTTTGTGTCATGATTTAAGCCCTTTGGCCTGAGAGTGAAACGGGCCCGAGTTTATAAGGAACATTGTCCTTTTCGACCCATTCGAGGAAGCTTGCACGTGCACCGGGGAACCCGATGTAAACCCATGCAGCCATGTCATAATTGCCACCATATTGAGGATCGGCGAAATAACCTTCCTTGGTGTTTTGCAAAAGGAACGAGAAGAAATCGCCAGAACGCAATTCAGCAATTTCGACTTCATCCTTTTCGATACGTTTCAAAGCTTCATCCTGTTTTTCAGCGGGAAGCTCGGCGAAAATCGCACCATATTGGGCTTTGCACCATTCATTGATCTTCGGAATAGCAATGCGATAGGCCTCAGCAGGTGAAGGTTCTGCCTGATAACCTGTGTAACGCGGTGCATCACGATTGAAAGGTGCCTGCCTATACCAGTGGTCCCCTTGCCCCCATGGATCAGCCATTTGCTTGTCAATGAAAACCGGAACACGTGCTTCCAAAGCACCGGGTCCTTTCCCGTCTGACGGGATGATTCGGGCAGTAGCGGCCATCACAAAAGCCCACTCTTCAGCGTTAAAGAAAGACCGCTGATAGTTTTGTAAAGGAACTGGCCCTTGTGGCTGTGCCATAACGTGACGGGCCGATAATGCGGCGGCTGCACATGCTGCTGCCCCAAGGAGAAGGCCCCGCCGCGTAATGGACAGGTTGGTTGCGTTCAAATTTTTTCGTGTCATAAATACCTCCACGATCGAAATACTGTGCCCTCGTTACACGAATTGTGGCGAGATTTAAGCAACAAGACCGTGAGCTCCGGAAAAGTGATAAACCTTCAATTGATTGTCACATTTTTAAGCATTGATATCTTTATCCATTTTCTATTTTTATGTTTTCGTTTATGGTTCTCTGAAAGTTGGACAAGGGGGAGATATTCTCGTGAAACGGAATCACTTGAAAATTTTCGTGCTCGCCCTTTTATGCACGGCATGTTCGCTCGCCTTTTCTTCTGCTGAACCCCCGTCCTCCGGACCCGACGGCCGCTATTGCGGTTTTGTCTATAATGCCGGTTATCTGGTTCGTTCTGAAGTTGTGATCGCGAAAACGGAAGACGGACGCCTGATCGGCAAAATGACTTATCGCGACGGTAACGAGGTAACGGAAGGAACGATTGAGGAAGTCATAAAAAAGCAGGGTCGTGAAAGATCGGTCGAATGGAAAGATAAATATGGCTCCGGACTTGCCATCTGGAAATTTGATGAAAAATTTGATGAATTTGATGGCCTTTGGGGAACAGGTATGAACATTCCCCAATATACTTGGACAGGAAAACGCTGCAATGACGTCACCAGTTAAGAAAAACGGAACTGTGATTCCCCGCATTCTTTCAATTGCCGGAACCGACCCTTCCGGAGGCGCGGGAATGCATGCCGATATTAAAACCTTTTCGGCCATGAAAACCTACGCCATGAGTGTTGTCACAGCCGTTGTCGCACAAAATACGCAAGGTGTCCGGGCATTCAAAGCCATGGATGCTCATTTCGTAGCCGACCAGATTGATGCTGTTTTCGAGGATATCAAAGTGGATGCGGTAAAAATAGGCATGGTAGCCAATGCCGCAATTGCCGAAGTTATTGCCGATAAGCTTATCCATTATGGCGCAAGCAATATTGTTCTTGATCCGGTCATGG
>CAMLLT010000202.1 GCA_946480935.1 uncultured Bartonella sp.
CCCAGAATGAAGGTTGATACTTTCGAGGAGCGTTCGTCGGTTGTAAAGCGGTTGGGGAAAATCCATGCGGCAAGTGCCAAAGCCATGGGCGGAGTCATACCGGCAATCATGGTTGCAGCAATCGGCCCGTAAACACCAGATGATATGAGTGCAACCGAAGTTGCATAGGCTGCCTTATTGACCGGCCCGCCCATATCAACCGCCATCATGCCGCCGATAATGGCGCCGAGGAGATAGGCATTGGTGCCTTGCAGGCCTTTGAGCCATTCGGTCAAGAAATTAAGAAGCGCTGCGACCGGCGTACCGATAGCAAACATCATCAACAGGCCGGTTATCAATGTGGCAATGAGTGGCAAGACCAGAACCGGCATCAAGCCTTGCAAGCTTTTGGGCAATTTTATCCATTTGATTGCAAGGCGAACCGAATAACCGGCAATGAAACCGGCAAAAATGCCGCCAATGAAACCGGCTCCGATATTTTGCGATAATAACCCGCCGATCATCCCTGGTGCAATGCCCGGCCGGTCGGCAATCGAATAGGCGATAAAGCCGGCAAGTGCGGGCACCATCAAGGCAAAACCGCCTTTGGAACCGATGACAAAAAGTGCATTGGCAAATGTGCCTTCCTGACTGGTGACACCAACGCCGCCAATGGCAAAGGACAATGCAATCAACAGGCCACCGGCAACAACAAAGGGAAGCATGAAGGAGACACCGGTCATCAAATGCTTGTAGACACCACCGGCCGTTTCACTGCTTTCAGCGCTTTCCCCGTCCTGAGCCGCTTTCTGCTTTTGCACTTCGGCGCTTTCAATGGCTTTTTTTATCAAGGCTTGACCATTATTGATAGCCGGTTTTGTCGGGCAGGAATAAACGCGTTTTCCCGCAAAACGGGTGCGGTCAACCTCGCGGTCGGCGGCAATAATAACAAGATCGGCAGCGGCTATTTCGGCCGCCGTCAAAGGTGTACCGGCACCAACCGACCCTTGCGTTTCAACCCTGATTTCATGGCCCAAAGCTTTGGCCGCTTCTGTCAGCCCCTCGGCTGCCATGAATGTGTGGGCAATGCCTGTCGGGCAGGATGTCACAGCAACAATTTTAAGACTGCGATTGGCTCCATTCAAATCCTGACGAAAATCATCGGAACCGGCTGTTTTTTCTGTTCCGTTTTTTGCCCGACCATTTTCGCCTGCCCCCCCGAAAATAATGGCAGAAGGGTTTTTGAGAAGCTCTTCAAATGTGACCCTTTGCAATTGCCCTTTGAAGCTTTTGATATGATCGCTTTGCCAATCATGATTGTTGCTGACAAGCAGCAATGTATCGGAACCGGCATCTTTGGGAATGCGCGGCAAAGTTCCCGTCTCGACGATTTCAAGGCTTAAAACTGCGCCCCTTTCGCTTGCGGCTTTTTGAAGAACTTCGCGAGCAAGCAAACTATGCACACCACCGCCCGCACCATCTATCAAGGCTATCAAAGTCATGTTCTTCTCCTCGTTCAAATGCGGCGATCAACCGACCTGCCGACATTCTACCTTTTGAGCCAAATTTTCGATTATCGTCTTTTCCGGCAAAGCCGGTCCGAATTTTTGAAGTTTGCCAACCGCAAAGGCTGTGCCAAGGCGTGCAATATCTTCAAGTTTTGCATTGTCGGAAATGCTTTTTGCAATGCCTGCAACCATGGCATCGCCCGCCCCGACTGTGCTTTTGACGCCCGAAAGCAAATATTGCGCGTGGATTGCCCCTTCACGGGAAACAAAAAGCCCGCCTTTTTCGCCCATAGAGACAGCAACAAGCTTCATTCCACGGTCAATCAACGAGCGGGCAATGTTTAAAACCTCGCCTTCATTTTCAAGCTTTTGACCGCAAAAGGCCGAAAGCTCGTCAATATTGGGTTTGATAGCAAGGGGAAGTTTTTCCGCTTTCAACAATTCCTGAAGCGCTTTTCCGCTGCAATCGACAATGATTTTTGCGCCACTTCCCGCCCTTTCAACCTCGTTTCTATAAAAACGCGGATCCATTTTCGGGGGAAGGCTGCCACTCATGACAATAAGCGCACCTTCGGCAATAAAATCATCGACAATATTTTGCAATTTTGCGATTTCTTCCACCGTCGGGCTTACGCCTTGCAAATTGATGTCGGTGGTTTCGCCCTCGTCAACGATTTTGATATTGGTGCGCGTTTCCCCCTCATAGCGGATAAAGCGGTCTTCGATATGGTGACTTTGAAAAAGCTCTTCAAAAAGCCGGCTATTGGCGCTTCCAAGAAAACCGGTGACCGCCGTTTCAACAGAAAAATCGGCAAGGCAGGCCGCCACATTAATCCCCTTGCCGCCCGCATTGAAACGTGCTTCTTCGGCACGGTGGACATGCCCGCGTTCAAGCTTTTTCAAATGGATTGTTTCATCAATTGCCGGATTGACGGTGAGTGTTGCAATTTTCATGACTTGGCCTCGTCAAGAGCGCGAACCTCTTCGGCGTTTTCACATTGCAAAGCCTTGTTGGCAAGCTTGCGCATATCGGCAAGGCTTTTTGCCCTGAGCCTTGCCTTGACGGTTGCAATATCACGCGGGGTCATCGACAATTCATTGACACCAAGGCCGGAAAGCAGCATCGCCCCGAACGGGTCACCGGCAATGCCGCCGCAAACGCCTACCCATTTGCCTGCTTTTTCTGCCCCTGAAACCGTTCTTTCCACCATGCGCAAAACCGCAGGGTCAAGGCTGTCGGCTTCGGCCGCAAGGTCGGGATTTTGCCGGTCAACCGCCATGGTATATTGGGTCAGATCATTGGTGCCGATTGAAAAGAAATCGACATGGGGGGCAAAAATATCGGCCATAATGGCAGCCGCCGGTACTTCGATCATAATGCCGATTTTCAACACCGGTGCGGCAAGATCTTTGCGGATTTCTTCGGCAAGCGTTTTCAACTCTTTAATTTCGTTCACCGACATAATCATCGGAAACATAATCCACGGATCCCCGCCTTCTTTGGCGGCGCGATAAATCGCGCGCAATTGCGGCACCAGCAGGTCTTTTCTGCGTAATAAAAGCCGCGCGCCCCTCACGCCCAAAAACGGATTATCTTCTTTCGGTAAATCAAGATGGGCAACCTGTTTATCGCCACCAATGTCGAGCGCCCTGATAATAAGCGATTTGCCACCCAATGCCGAAAGCATATCGCGATAGACCTTATATTGCGTCTCCTCGTCGGGCGTTTCGGTGCTTTCCAGAAACAAAAATTCCGTGCGCATCAGCCCCACACCTTCAGCCCCCTCATCCAATGCAAAGGCAACCTGATCGGGGCGGTTGATATTGGCGGCAATGTCAATTATATGTCCGTCGGTGGTTTTTGCAGGCTTGGCGCGTTCGGCAACTTCTTTTTCACGCTCTTCTGCCAATTTGACGATTTGCTTTTGTGCAGCCTCGACATCTTCCTTCGTGGGCGAAAGATATAAAATGCCGTTATAGCCGTCGACAATCGCGCTTTCGCCATTCTTCGCTTCAAAAACCTTGTTTCCCGCTGCAACCAGCGCAGGGATTCCCAAAGTGCGCGCAAGAATGGCGGTGTGCGAGGTTGGCCCGCCCGATGCCGTGATGAGACCGTGGACTTTTTCAGGGTTCAGATTGGCCGTATCAGAAGGCGTTAAATCTTCCGCAACAATAATTGCCCCTTCACTGATATTCTCGAACGAGCCTTTGGCATAAAGCGGGTCGATCTCGGCAAGAACGCGCCCGCCGACATCGCGCAAATCCACCGCGCGGGCGGCAAGCAAAGGATTATCCATATGTTGAAGGGCATTGGCCGCCTCTTCGACCGCCTTGTTCCAGCTCCATGCCACGCCATGGCCTTCCGCCATCAAATGGCAGGCAGAAGAGATAAGATTATCATCATCAAGAAGGGTGGCCTGTGCCTTGAAAATGGCAGCATCCGACGCGCCGATACGACGGGTCACATCATCAACAATCGCTTTCATCTTGTCTTTGGTGCGCCCCAAAGCGTTTTCAAGCCGTGCGGCATCTTCAGAAAGTTTGCCGGGCTTATCTTCGACTTCACCCGCCCCGTTTTCCAGAATGAAAATTGTGCCAACCGAAAGACCGGGGCTTGCCGAAAGGCCGTCAATGCCCGTTTTTCCTGAAGGTGGCCGGAAACCATAAATTTTCTTCGGTTTCACTTCCGCTTTTTCGGCTGCTTCCTTCTCGCTCAAAGTGATTTTTCTTGCCATTAAAACCGCATCACCCAGAAGCTCTTCACCATTTTCCGCGTCGGTTGAAAAAACAAGCGTGTCACCATTTTTCCCGCCCAGTTGCAAAAGACCGGCAAGGCTTGTCATATCGGCCTGACTATTGCCATTGCGGACGAGAATTTTTTGCCCGCTTTTTTTGGCAAATTCCACCCAGAT
>CAMLLT010000203.1 GCA_946480935.1 uncultured Bartonella sp.
GATCGTCTGGATCCATCCATCAGTTACAATTCGGATAGCGACAGTTTCAATATTCGTGGACTTGATCAAAATCGTGTTCTGACGACAATCGATGGTATTCGTCTTCCTTGGCTTTATGATGGCTCCCGACAAGTCAAAAGCGGCATCTCTATGTTCGATTTTTCGTCGCTTTCGACATTGGATATCATCCACGGATCGGATTCCAGCCTTTATGGATCGGGCGCATTGGGCGGAGTTGTGGCACTCCGGACACTTGATCCGGAGGATCTTCTGACACTTGAGAAAAATTGGGCAAGCCTGACCAAAGGCAGTTACGATTCAACCGATCGTAGCTGGCGCATTAATGAAGCCTTCGCCATGCGTGCCAAACACACATATGCTCTGTTTCAGGGAGGATACACACGCGGCAAACAGCGCGAAAATAACGGTAACGGAGGCGGCTATGGGACAGACAGAGTAGAAAACAACCCTGCCAATTTCGATCAGGATAATTTGCTGTTCAAACTTTACCAACATATTGATGGAAGCCAGCGTTTGGGCTTCACTGCAGAACGGTTTAATCTTTCCAAAGATATCGATACATACAACCTTTCGACGACAACCTATCGTCCTGGTTCCGGTACAGAAGAAGACGAAAAACGTCGGGAACGCCTATCCATGTCCTATGACTATAATGGTGGCGGTGTTATCGATGAAGCCCATGCCATTGTTTACTGGCAGAGGCAGCGAAATGATGAAAAATCCGAATCTGACCGCCTTTCTATCCCGAAGGGGTATTATATGCGCGACAATCTTATTCGTGATACCGATTATGGGCTTAATCTCGCTGGCTTAAAAAAGTTCGACGCGGGTTCCGCTACTCACACTCTTCGTTTGGCAACCGAAGCTTCGTCTTCAAAATTTCAGCAATATGCTGCCGGTCAGGATAACTGTCCCCCGCCCCCTTTCAAAGGGCCTTTTATGGCCTGTAAATTTATGCACAACAATCAATCGGATTCTCCCGATACCGACAGCGTTATATTCGGTTTATCTGTTGAAGATGAAATCGGCATGATTAATAACCGTTTACGGCTGACACCGGGACTGAGATATGATTGGTATGACCATCGCCCGCAAGACACTTATACTTATGAACATGCCGCCGGTTTTAATGGTTATCCATCAAGTAACAGCGATTCTCATCTTTCACCGAAATTGCGTCTGGAATGGGATGCGGTCCAACAGGTGACATTATATGCACAATGGGCTCAAGCCTTTCGCGCGCCCAGTGTTACAGAACTTTATCTGAACTACACCAATCCCGGCTTCTATTATACGCGTGGTAATCCCGATCTAAAACCGGAAACAAGCAATGGTTACGATATCGGAGCCCATCTCGGCGATGACAATCTCGGCGGCTCAATCAGCCTGTTTTCCAATTACTATCGCAATTTTATCGACCAGATCGATCTCGGTGCCGACCGTGATTTCATGCTGCAACGTCTACATTATATCAATCGGGCCCATGTCCGGATTTCGGGTGTCGAAGCGAGAGGTCATATTGTTTTTTCGAGCGGTTGGCATAGCAATCTTGCTATTGCATATGCCGAAGGCAAAGACACAGATAATGATGAACACCTGAATTCAATCCCCGCGTTGAAGGGTGTTATCGGAGTGGGCTATTCGCGTGAACAATGGGGTTCCGATCTTTCACTAACGGCCGCCGGAAAACGCAATAAGGTAGAAGAAAATTCCGATTTTGCAAAAACACCCGGATATACCCTTGTTGATCTCACCGGTTGGTGGGAACCCGTTGGTAAAAAAGGTCCGCGATTGCAAGCCGGTATCTACAACTTGTTCGACAAACGTTATTGGAATGCCGTTGATCTTCCATCCGCTCCATCGTCACCAAAAGATTCTTATAGCCAGCCGGGACGAACATTCAAAATATCGTTTACCCAGAAATTCTAGCGGAGTGAAACACTCGGGACAATGAAGCGAAAACATGCATCTCTCTATCACTTTTACACACCAATCGTTCAGAAAACGTCACGAAAAGGTTGTCTGATGTTTGAAGAATAACACAGCTAAAGAAAGACAGAAAAAATAACTCAAGGCATTTTGTAATTCTGAATTCACAAATATGTCGCACTCACCAAAAAAACATGATAAATATTATCATGTTTTAAATTTTCGGGTAAAATTATGATGGGAACGAATACCAAAAAGCAATCGGACGGAGGGTTGCAAAGCCCCCCGTTAACCGTTGATAGCAAAGCATTATTCGGCGCGAATAATGAAATACTCATTCTTCATGACGGGGCCACCTATAGGTTGAAAATTACCCGTTTTAATAAACTTATTCTGAATAAATAGAAGGGCGAACATTCATGGCTATGGAGAGCGAAAAAATTCTTTCTTTACGTGAAAAACACAAAGATTTGCGTGATCGGGAATTTGCCAGATCAATCGGTATTTCAGAAGCCGAACTGGTCTCAGCACTCACGACGGTCGGTAAAGCCGAACAATTGAAAGTTGATGTTCCGCAATTGTTAAAAAATGCCCACAAGCTGGGAGAAATCATGGCGCTCACCCGCAATGATTATGCGGTGAGCGAAAAAAAGGGGCATTTCCAGAATGTATTTCCCGGTAACGACGTTTCAATGACACTCGGTCAAATAGACCTTCGTATTTTTCAAAAAAATTGGAAATTTGCGTTTGTCAGAGACATGCAGGTTCATGATCGCGCGGTCAAAAGCCTTCAATTTTTCGATGCATATGGTTCGGCTGTTTTTAAACTTTATCCGGAAATGGCAACGAATATTGACGAATGGAATAAGCTCATTGATCTTTTTAAAGTCGGCGCCCCGCAAGCACCTATCGAGGTTTTAGTCCCTAATCCTTCGAGCGATCATCCTCCTCATAATGCGGATATAGAAGAGTTCCGCAATCGTTGGCGGCAAATGACAGACGTGCACCAACTCCATGATATATTGAAGGAATTACAAATCGGTCGACATGAGGCCGTGAAAATCGTCGGTAGTGAATTTGCCAATGAAGTGCGATCGGATTCGGTAGAGCTTTTACTTCATGGTGCGGTAGAGAATAACGTGCCTATTATGTGTTTTGTTGGCAATAATGGCTGTATCCAGATATTCACCGGCACAGTCGAGAAATTGAAAAAGCTCGACGACTGGTTCAATATTCTTGATGACAAATTCCATCTTCATCTCCTCACATCCGGTATTTCACGTATTTGGCACGTCAGAAAGCCAACCAGCGACGGCTATGTAAGTTCTCTTGAAGTGTTTGATAACAATGGTGAAATGATCATCCAATTTTTTGGAAAACGAAGTGCAGGCGAACAAGAACGGGAAGATTGGCGTGCTTTGCTCGCTGGCTTGCCACCTGCTCCGGAAACGGCTGTCGCATAATAAAACGGCATTGACAGAACAATGAATTACTTCTTTCCTCATTTGAATTTTCGTTTTCGCTGTTCGCCGCGATCTTCCGGAATACGCCGGTTCGGCGTGGTAATGTGTATATTTCTTGCTGTCACGACAACACCGCAATCTGCGAGCGCAAAAAAAGCCGATGTTTTTCCCGCAGGTGCCAGGATTATTTCTGTTGGCGGTGCCGTGACAGAAATTGTCTATGCTTTGGGTGCAGGAGAACAACTCATCGCGCGCGATACAACAAGCAGTTATCCGGATGCAGCGCAAAAATTGCCGGATGTCGGATATATGCGTAATTTGTCACCGGAGGGCATTTTATCCCTCGCTCCGGACGCTATTTTACTTGATCAAGGCAGTGGGCCGGCTTCCACCGTCGAAATTCTGGAAAATGCTTCAATCCCCATGCTGGAAGTACCCGAACATTTCACCCGTGAAGGCGTTCGAGAAAAGATTGAAAAAATCGGTCAGGCATTACACAAAGAAGACAAAGCGGAAGCTTTGATAAAAGAAGTCGAGCAGGAATTTGCAAAAAATGATCAGCTTATCAAAGAACATCATGAAACAAAGCGCGTTTTATTTGTTCTTACCGTACAAAATGGCCGATTGATGGCTGCCGGAAAGGATACGGCTGCCGATGGTATAATCAGATTATCCGGTGCCCGGAATGCCATTGACGGCTATAATGGTTACAAGTTGCTAACAGATGAAGCGATCATTAATTCCTCCCCTGATCTGATCTTGATGATGGGGCATTCGGGCATTAGTGCAACTGTTGAAGACCTCTATAAAATACCTGCAGTAGAAACGACGCCCGCCTTTAAACACAAAGCGATAAAACAGATGGATGGCCTCTATCTCCTCGGATTCGGACCCCGTACACCACTGGCGGTTCGTGAAGTTATAGATGCGCTATATAAAAACGGACAATGACCCCGTCTCTACCC
>CAMLLT010000204.1 GCA_946480935.1 uncultured Bartonella sp.
TTGGTCGAATATTCGGCTTCCAATTTAGTAAAATCGGGCTTCCCTACTTTACGCGCCTCGTCGGCAAGATTGCCAAACATAGAGGCAAGAAACGGTGCCGACTGGCTTTCATCAAGCCCGTTTTTTTCGAACCAACGATTTGCTGTTTCGATGAAGTTGAAATAGACGCCCATCAGAGAGCCGGCAGTCATCATCAAAGCAAACTGGCTTTCATCCTTGACAGCAATTGCCCCACCCATTGCATTGAAGATTTTCTTCAATTCCGGATTATCCGGATAAATTGCTGTAACGCCTTTCGCTTCGGCAACAAAGGGAAGCGGCATTACGCGAAAAACCTTTTTGCCAATCCATTTTTCAGTTTCTCCTGCCGTTGCCATGGCAATAACCGAAATAACCGTTTTTGCTTTAGAAAAATCGAGCTTTTTCAGTTCTTCCTCGGCAATCTGGCTTCTTAAACAAATGAAAACATCGTCGCTCCGGTCAATCACATCCTGATTGTCTTTGCCGATTTTCACCTTTTCAAAGCTCTTTGAAAGCTCTGCCGCGCGGTCGGCATTTCTGGGTGAAATCGTAATTTGTTCCACCGGAAGATCGCTCTTCATCAAGCCTTCCACCATGGCCGAGGCAATGGTTCCTGTACCGATAAAACCTAGTTTCATTTGTCTCTTTTAACCTCGTAATTCAGGATCGGGCCGAGCCAGCGTTCGACTTCGCTCACCGGCATTGCTTTTCTTTCAGCATAATCTTCAACCTGATCGCGTTCGACCTTGGCAACGCCGAAATAATAGCTGTCGGGATGGGAAAAATAAAGTCCGGCAACCGACGAACCAGGCCACATGGCGTAACTTTCGGTAAGTTTCACACCGGTATTTTTTGTCGCGTCAAGAAGCTCGAACAATGTGCCCTTTTCGGTATGATCGGGCTGTGCGGGGTAGCCCGGAGCCGGACGTATACCGCGATAATTTTCGGCAATAAGGTCTTCCTTGGTCGAATTTTCATCGGCCGCATAACCCCAATAAACCTTGCGAACGCGTTCATGCAGACATTCGGCAAAAGCTTCGGCAAAACGGTCGGCCAGAGCTTTGACAAGAATGGAAGAATAATCGTCGTTTTCGCGTTTGAAACGTTCGGCAATTTCTTCCTCGCCAAAGCCGCTCGTTACTACGAAACCGCCGAGATAATCCGGTGTGCCGACAGGAGCCACAAAATCGGCCAGAGCAAGATTGGGCTTTCCCTCGCGCCGCTGCAATTGCTGGCGCAAAGTGAAGAAGGTTGCCCGCTCGTGTTTTCTTGTCTCGTCTGTATAAATGCGGATGTCGTCACCAACGCGGTTTGCCGGCCAGAAGCCGATCACCGCCTTAGGATGGAACCATTTTTCGGCAATGATTTTTTCAAGCATTTTTTGCGCGTCATCATAAAGCTGGCGAGCAATTGGACCTTGCTTTTCATCATCAAGAATTGCCGGAAAACGCCCGCGCAATTCCCAGCTCTGGAAAAACGGTGTCCAGTCGAAATAGGTCGAAAGTTCGGCAAGATCCCAATCGTCGAATTTTTTGACACCGAGAAATGTCGGCTTGACCGGTTTATAATTCTTGAAATCGAGTTTCAGTGCATTGGCGCGCGCCTCATCAAGTGAAACGCGGGTCTTTTGTTGTTCGCCCTTTTCATGGGCGGCGGCAAGCTTGGCATATTCCTCACGGATTTTTTCGATTGTCGCCGTTTTCGTCTGCGGGGAGAGAAGCGATGAAACTACCCCCACTGCCCGACTTGCATCAAGCACATAGACACTCTGCCCGCGGTGATATTGCGGGTTGATCTTGACGGCCGTGTGAACGCGGCTTGTTGTTGCCCCGCCGATCAACAAGGGAATGTCGAAGCCCTGACTTTCCATTTCATGGGCAACATTGACCATTTCATCAAGCGAAGGTGTAATGAGGCCGGAAAGACCGATTGCATCGGCCTTTTCACGCCGTGCCGCGTCGAGAATGGTTTGTGCCGGAACCATTACCCCAAGGTCGATAATCTCGTAATTATTGCAGGCAAGCACAACGCCGACAATGTTTTTGCCAATGTCGTGAACATCGCCTTTGACAGTTGCCAAAATAATTTTGCCGGCACTCTGGTGGCCTTCACCACCGTTTTTACGCTTTTCCTCTTCCATATAGGGAAGAAGAATGGCCACAGCCTGTTTCATTACGCGGGCGGATTTCACCACCTGCGGCAAAAACATTTTGCCCGAACCGAAAAGGTCGCCCACCACATTCATACCGGCCATAAGCGGCCCCTCAATGACATCAAGCGGGCGTTCAGCTTTTTGACGTGCTTCTTCTGTATCAGCGTCGATATATTCGGTAATGCCGTTCACAAGAGCATGTTCAAGGCGCTTTTCCACCGGCAATTGTCGCCAGCTCAAGTCTTTTTCCTTCTTGACCCCGCCACCGGCCTTACCGCGATATTCTTCCGCTAGAGCAAGCAGGCGCTCGGTTGCGCCAGCGTCCTTATTGAGGATGACATCTTCACAGGCTTTTTTAAGCTTGGGTTCGATTGTATCGTAAACCGCCAATTGTCCGGCATTGACAATGCCCATATCCATACCGGCGGCAATTGCCCGATAAAGGAAGACCGAATGCATCGCCTCGCGAACCGGTTCATTGCCACGAAACGAGAATGACAGATTGGAGACCCCGCCGGAAATATGGCAATAAGGCAATTTTTTGCGAATTTCCTTGGTCGCTTCGATAAAATCGACGGCGTAATTATTATGTTCGTCAATACCGGTTGCAATGGCGAAAATATTGGGGTCGAAAATAATATCCTGAGGCGGGAAACCGACCTTGTCGACCAGAATTCTATAAGCCCGCTCGCAGATTGAAACCTTGCGTTGTTCGGTGTCGGCCTGACCTTTTTCATCAAAAGCCATCACCACAACCGCCGCCCCGTAACGGGAAGCAAGTTTTGCGTGTTCGATAAACTTTTCTTCGCCCTCTTTCAAGGAAATCGAGTTGACGATGGATTTCCCCTGTACACATTGAAGACCGGCTTCAATAACTTCCCATTTTGATGAATCAATCATGACGGGAACACGGGAGATATCAGGCTCGGCGGCAAGAAGATTTAAAAATTTGCGCATGGCCGCAACGGAATCAATCAAGCCTTCATCCATATTGATGTCGATGACCTGCGCACCGTTTTCCACCTGATTGCGCGCAACATCGAGAGCAGCCGTATAATCATTATTGGTTATGAGTTTGCGAAACCGTGCCGACCCCGTGACATTGGTACGCTCGCCAATATTGACGAAGGGGATGTCGTGGGTGAGTGTAAACGGTTCGAGACCCGACAAATGCAAAAGCTTTTCCTGCGGCTTGGGCTTCCTCGGTTTGAACGGTTTGACCGCCTCGGCAATGGCGCGAATATGTTCGGGCGTGGTCCCGCAGCAACCGCCGACAATATTGATGACACCTTCACGCGCATATTCCTCAAGCTCTTTTGCCATAATTTCGGGCGTTTCATCATAACCGCCAAAGGCATTGGGCAAACCGGCATTGGGATAGACACAAACAAGTTCTTCGGTATTGGCAGCAATTTCCTTCACAAGCGGAAGCATGGCCTTTGCGCCTAACGCACAGTTAAGCCCGACAGAAAACGGCTTGGCATGGGCAACCGAATAAAGAAAGGCAGTCGGTGTCTGCCCGGAAAGTGTGCGCCCCGACATATCGGTAATCGTGCCGGAAATCATGATCGGCAATTCGATATTTTTTTTGGCAAAAACTTCTTTTGCGGCAAAAATAGCCGCTTTGGCATTGAGCGTATCGAAGATGGTTTCAATGAGAAGCAGGTCAACACCGCCATCAATCAATGCATTGATCTGCTCGCCATAGGCAATGCGCAATTCATCAAAGGTAATGGCACGAAAACCCGGATTGTTGACATCGGGCGAAATCGACGCGGTCTTATTGGTGGGGCCAATGGAACCGGCAACAAAGCGCGGTTTGCCGTCTTTCTCTTCGGCCTGCAAGGCAGCGCGGCGCGCAAGACGGGCGCCGTCACGGTTAAGCTCGTAGACCATATTTTCCATGCCATAATCGGCCTGCGCAATGGTGGTTGAAGAAAATGTGTTGGTTTCCAGAATGTCGGCACCGGCCAAAGCATAGCGCAAATGGATGTCTTCAATGGCTTTCGGCTGGGTCAATGTCAAAAGGTCGTTATTGCCTTGAAGAGCACAGCTACAAGCCACAAACCGTTCACCACGAAAATGTTCTTCATCAAAATGGAAAGACTGGATTTGCGTTCCCATCGCGCCGTCAAGAATAAGAATGCGCTCGCGCGCCAATTGGCGCAATTCTTCCGTACGGTTTTTCGGCTTTTC
>CAMLLT010000205.1 GCA_946480935.1 uncultured Bartonella sp.
GCGGTTGCTGCACCGACCATCATATCGGGAGTAACCGTTTTGGGGTCTTTTGTCATAACATCATTGACCGTAAGTTTTGAAAGATCCCGATTAATATTTCGAGCAAGATCGCCGTCTGTGACGATGCCCTCCAAATTGCCATCGGCATCGACAACTGCAACACAACCAAAATGCTTTTCGATAAGCACTTGCATGGCTTCTTTCATTGGTGTTCCGCTTTTGACAATTGGAATACGGTCGCCACGATGCATAATATCACGGATAAATTTCAAATTTGCTCCGAGAGAACCACCAGGATGGAAAATTTTAAAATCGCTGGCAGTAAAGCCACGCATTGTAAGAAGGGCTACTGCCAAAGCATCTCCCATAGCAAGCTGCATCGTGGTAGACGTTGTCGGAGCAAGGCCATGCGGGCAAGCTTCTTCCACTTTTGGCAAGAGTAATAAAATATCTGCCGCTTGCCCCAAAGCAGAATGTGCACCGGATGTGAGCGCAATAAGAGGGATACGGAAGCGGGCAGCATGATTCAATATACCGCCGAGTTCAACAGTCTCACCCGACCAGGAAATTGCAAGGATAACATCTCCCACTTCAATCATTCCCAGATCACCATGGTTTGCTTCGGCAGCATGGACAAAAAATGCCGGTGTTCCAGTGGAGGCAAGAGTTGCGGCGATTTTTGTACCAATATGGCCACTCTTCCCGAGTCCGGTAACAACAACCCTACCTTTGGATTGAAGAATGCTTTTGACCGCTTCGGCAAAAGGCTCGGAAAGACCATCTTTCAAAGCTTTTTTTATGGTTTCAAGCCCTGCTATCTCGACAGAGATGGTATGTTTTGCAGATTCGACTGCGTCATTTGCTGAAAAAAGAGGGGTTTTATTTGTCATCATGACCCGATTTGATAAAGCAAATCGGGTCTGACGTCTACTATAGTTTTATTTTTTTATATTCGCGATCAATGTCGTTAAGGGGGCAAGAACCTTTTCACGCATATCGTCTCGCGAAAGTGCAAATGCTACATTTGCTTCGATAAATCCGGTTTTGGAGCCACAATCATAGGTCGTACCTTCAAAGCGGTAGCCATAAAACTTCTGATCTTGTGCCAGTGAACGCATACCATCAGTCAACTGGATTTCGTTGCCTGCACCTTTTTCCTGCCGTGACAGAATATCGAAAATTTCCGGCTGCAAAATATATCGCCCGTTAATATAGAGGTTGGAAGGAGCCGTACCTTTTGCCGGTTTTTCCACCATCTGGGTTATTTCAAAGCCGTGTGCGACCGCTTTACCTTTACCGACAATACCATATTTATGCGCTTCTTCCGGATCGCATTCCTGAACAGCAACGATATTGCCGCCAGTTGCTTCATAAAGGCGAACCATTTCCGAAAGACACCCTTTTTCTGCTTGCATGACCATATCCGGCAAGAGAAGAGCAAAGGGTTCATTTCCAACAAGTTCACGTGCACACCAGACTGCGTGGCCTAGCCCTAAAGGTTGTTGTTGACGGGTAAAAGATGTTGTGCCCGGTTGTGGTTGAAGATCCTTGAGATGAGCCAACTCTTCCTTTTTTCCACGTTCGGCAAGTGTCGTATAAAGTTCGACCTGCGCGTCGAAATAATCCTCGATAACCGCTTTATTGCGACCGGTCACAAAAATCAGGTGCTCGATGCCGGCTTCGCGGGCTTCGTCAACCACATATTGAATGACAGGTTTGTCAACAACGGTAAGCATTTCCTTTGGAACAGTTTTGGTTGCCGGCAGAAAACGTGTTCCAAGTCCCGCTACGGGGAAGACTGCTTTACGGATTTTTTTCAAACTGTTCTCCCGAATTTATTCCGTTTAATTCAACTTTTTTCATTGTATAGTGCGAAAGGTGACAAAATTTGGTTTTGTTGTCATCATCTTTTTTCGCAACCTGAAATCTTAAGTGATGACATTTTATTGTCCAAAGGCTAAATAAATTGTCAATTTCACAACGAGAATGCTATTTTCCGGATTTTATCAACTTCATTAAAAATTACGATAAAATATTCAAAAAATTCGGAAAATCGGTTTAATATGGGGATGAGGCATTTTTAATCGAATTGTTGCTTTTATCAGGCGGAGCACAGATGAAAATAAAAACAAATAGTTTCCCTCAAATAATCGATAGCCGGATAACCAGACGGTTTGCAGTTTTCGGCGGCGCCTGTTTCATCGGTGCATTTTGTTCTTTGCCTGTTTTGGCAAACGGTTCGGATATCGCCTTCAGACGCTGGATTGCCGCCTTCAAAACAACTGCTTTGAACGCCGGCATTACACCTGCAACTTTCAATCTCGCTTTCAAGGGGGTTGACTCTCCGGATCCGGAAGTTTTGAAAAAAGCAGCTTATCAACCCGAATTTACCGATCCGACATGGAATTATTTTGACAATCGGGTGCAGGACAATGCTATTGCGACCGGTCGTGCCCATGGGAAAAAATGGGCAAAGTGGCTTAGTGCAATTGAAAAACGTTTCGGTGTCGATCGTAATATACTTTTGGCAATATGGTCAATTGAATCCGATTTCGGCGAGGCAATGGATCGTGATACGGCTATGCGCGACGCCATTCGATCGCTCGCTACCCTCGGTTTTGGTGACAAACGCAGAGCAAAATATGCGCAAACGCAGCTTATTGCCGCTATGAAAATTCTTCAGTCCGGTGATATTGACCGCGCCCATTTACAAGGTTCATGGGCGGGAGCACTCGGGCACACACAATTCATTCCGACAAGTTACCTGATCTACGCTGTTGATATGGATGGGGATGGAAAGCGCGATATCTGGACGTCGGTTCCTGATGCTCTGGCAACAGCGGCCAATCTATTAAAGAAAAATGGTTGGCAAGAGGGGCGTCCTTGGGGCTATGAAGTTCTCCTTCCTGAAAATGGTAAATTTCCCCCGGGCTCTTTACCGCTTTCCGAATGGACAAAAATGGGGGTAAAGCGGGCAAATGGCAAACCCTTCCCCTACCCTTCAGATAAAGCAAATTTGAAATTACCCGATGGTCGGAAGGGACCGGTATTTCTGGTTACAAAAAATTTCTTTGTCATAAAGCGTTACAATAGTGCCGACCGTTATGCTTTGGCTGTCGGTCTACTTTCTGACCGCATTGCCGGTCGTCCGGGATTGATCAAAGATTGGAACAGACCGTTTTCGCCACTCACTATTCAGGAACGTCAGGAACTACAAACGAGACTGAATAAAATGGGCTACTACCGCGGCAATATTGACGGCAAAAACGGAGAAGTAACCAAAAAAGCAATCGAGACTTTTCAAAGTCGCAATGGTTTGCCCGTTGATGGAAATCCGAGCCGTGAATTATTGACAATTCTTCGTAGCCGTTAATTCCGGAAAATTGTTGATGAAAAGACTTGCGCGTTTTATCCTGTTTCTGTTGCCCGTGATTGTATTGGCATTTGCACCGGCAGTCGCAGATGCAAGAAGTATTTTTGATGTTATCTTCGGGCGCAAACAGGAAGTGCAGCCGGTCTATCCACCGCCACCACCGCCGGTGAAGAAAAAACGCGTTACCAAAACGCCTGCACAACAAAAAGCCAATCAGAAGGCACAGAACGCGAAACGCATTCTGGTGATAGGGGATTTTGTCGCCAATGCTGCCGGTGACGGTTTAAGCCAGCTTTACGCAGAAAACACCGATATTGTTGTTTTGGTTTCAACAAATCTGTCATCCGGTCTGGTACGCGATAACCACTATAATTGGATAGATAATATTCCGAAGCTGGTCGCAAAAGAAAAGCCGGATGTCATTGTAATGGCACTTGGTGCCAATGATGATCAACCTATCAAAACAAATGGTGAGACCATTGATGTCAACGCCAGCGAATGGAAAGACAATTATCGTCAACGGATTACAGCACTTACAAATGCTCTCAAGCAATCCGGCAAACCGTTCTTATGGTTGGGCAATCCGTCTTTCAAAGATCAGGACTTGAGCATCGCAATCGCATCTTTCAACAGACTTTATAAGCAACAGGTAGAAGCAGCAGGAGGGCATTTTATTGATGTATGGGAAGGTTTTGTTGATGAAAAAGGAAATTTCGCGCTCTCCGGTTACGATGTAAACGGACAGACAGCCCGACTGCGCGCCAATGACGGGATAAATTTTACAACTGCCGGAAAAAAGAAACTCGCTTTCTATCTTGAAAAACCGTTGGATGGTATTTTCAATTTGAATTCCAATGATGACAAGGAAAATATCAAAGTCGATCCGAACGGGCCTGTTATTTCTGTTTTACCACGCGATGTCGACCGGATTGCACCTGTTGGTTTTTATGACATGGCGGGCCAGAATAATGGTCTTCTCGGTGATC
>CAMLLT010000206.1 GCA_946480935.1 uncultured Bartonella sp.
TCAAGATATTCATCTTGTGCGCATTTATGAAAACCGAGCCATAAACCGAAGCGATCTGACAACGAGACTTTTTCTTCGATTGCTTCGGAGGGGTTAACGGCGGTCGATGATTCATTATCAATCATCTCGCGGGGCATTAAATGGCGGCGGTTGGAGGTTGCATAAAAAACAACATTTTCCGGACGCCCTTCAACGCCACCATCAAGGGCCGCTTTCAGTGATTTATAAGAAGTGTCATCCTGGTCAAAAGACAAATCATCGCAAAAAATAATTGACCGGTATGGTGTTTTTCTCAGTTCCGTTAGCAATACCGGTAATGTTCCTATGTCTTCACGGTGGATTTCAATAAGTTTCAATGGAAGTTTATCCGTATTTTCTTCGTTAATTTTCGCTTGAACGGATTTTACCAATGAAGATTTGCCCATGCCTCGCGCTCCCCAAAGGAGTACGTTATTAGCCGGCAAGCCGTTAGCAAATTGGCGCGTATTTTCAATGAGCGCGTCGCGAGCCTGATCGACCCCCTTGATGAGATCGATATCAATTCTATTTACGTGTTTGACAGGCGTCAGAGCAAGTTTATCAGGGTTCCATACAAAACAATCACAATGGTCCATATCGAGAGGCTTGGCTTCTGCGGGGGCCATGCGCGACAATATAGCGATCAGTTGATCCAGTTTGAGGTTAAGATTTTCATCAATCATTTTAATTTCCGCCAATTAAGTAGAAGCGTATCTTTATCATGTGTAATATTAAAACCAAAATTTTTCTTCATGAAAACATTGCCGGTTGCGTTCTTGCAGGCAAAGCTTTAATGCCTAGGATTGAATAAAAATCGCTTGAAGCGGTTGAATGAGCTTCGAGCTCGTTGATGTCGCGTTTGACTTGTCAATTGCATGGATCAATCCAAAACGGGTAATGCCCGCTATCAAAGCTAGGAGATAGTTAATGTTTATTACCAACGCTTATGCACAGGCCGCTGGTGGTTCGACGGGGGAAGTGTCAACTTTGATGACGTTTGCACCTTTTATTCTGATTTTCGTCATCATGTATTTTCTCATTATCCGGCCACAACGCAACCAGATGAAAAAGCGTCAGGAAATGCTGAATGCCATTCGTCGGGGCGATACTGTGATTACTGAAGGCGGCCTTATCGGTCGCGTTACGAAAGTCGTTGGTGATGCTAACGGTGAAGTCGAAGTCGAAATTGCAGAAAATACCCGCGTTCGCGTGTTGCGCTCTAAAATTTTGACTGTCGAGGTCAAGGGCGAGCCGGTCAGGGAGCAAAAGTCCAAGCCTGCAATAAAGGCTGCTAAAGGCAAAAATAAGAAAAAGCAGTCGGATAATAGGGAAGAATCGAACACTGATCAGGCTCTACAAACAGCATCGGACGAGAACGATAATGGCGAAAAAGATGCCGTAAAAATCGAGAAAGACGAAAACAAGTCCGATAGTGCAGCAAGTCAGGAAAAGACCGGAGCTTGACCGAACAGGAAACGGATATTTGACGTTTTTTTTAACTTTGCTAAAGATGATTCCCGTTAAACGGGAATCATTGATTCTTGCAAAATGGCAATTTCCGCGAGTTCCTGTTGGAATTGTCATTGAAAGCTTCTGAATAACAGGGTGTTTCCTGTTTGAAATGTTTGCTTTGGCGCGAATGTCATCGGCACGCTATATTGATTGTAATTTTGGGAACGTAAAATTTTGAGGTAAAATCGGGAGCCTTCTCATGCTTTATTTTCCTCGCTGGAAACGGCTTCTGATCTGGTTTGTTGTCCTTGTTGGCGTGATAGTCGCCTTACCCAATATTCTACCTCGGGCTTTGCTTGTCCATTTACCGCAATTCTATTCAACTCTTCATTTGCCAATGGGGGTAGATTTACAAGGTGGTTCGCGCCTTGTGGTCCAGTTACCGAAAAATGAAGTCGCTGAACGTGATGCAACAATAGACGTTATGAAAAGACGTCTCGATATCGGAGCCGCAGGGTTTAAAGACTATTCTATTGCCAAGCAAAGCCGCGATAAAATCCGCATTGAAGTGCCAGGACTTTTCGATGTCCAGTTGCTCAAAGATATAGTCAGCGTGACAGCGCGTTTTTCACTTTATGAAGAAGACACATCTGTTCCGGTAAACGATGTGATTATGGGCAAAGTTGCGCGTCCCAAAGGCACAATTGTTACTTATTCAATGGATGATCCGCCGGTAAGCTATTTGTTGAAAGATCGTCCGTTTCTGACCAATGACAATATTGCAAGTGCTTATGCAGAAAAAAACGGTGAAACTGCCGGCTCGTTGTTAACTGTGGCACTGGATAGCGAAGGACAACTAAAGCTTTCCGAATTTACCCGAAAAAATTCCGACAAACGGCTTATCATTGTGTTTGACAATGAAGTGCTGGCAGCAATGAGATTTCCGATACCTATTGACGACGGCTATATTCGGGTAGGGCCATTGCCGGATGATGTGGCCCATAATCTCGAAACTGTTCTGACAACGGGACCACTCCCTACTGATCTTACTTTTATTGAAGAGAGAACAGTGGGGGGAGACCTCGGTACAGCCTATGCAAAAGCCGGTTTGCACGCTGCTTTCGGTGCTCTTATTATTGTTGCCGTTTTCATGGTTTTGTCATACGGCCTTTTGGGGCTGACTGCCGATGTGGCACTGGCTGCCAATTTGATGATGTTGGTTGCTGTGCTAAGTCTTGTCGGCACACCGCTGACGCTTGCCGGATTTGCAGGTCTGGTACTGATTATCGGCGTATCGGTTGACGCCAATATCCTGATTTACGAGCGCGTACGCGAGGCAAGACGCAACAATTATTCGGTTACCCAAGCCGTTGAAGCCGGATTTTCCGGTGCCATGAGCACGATTGTTGACGCGAACGTCACAACTTTCATTGCCGCACTGGTTTTGTTCATGTTGGGCACCGGACCCATTCATGGCTTTGCGCTGACAGTTACGATCGGCATTTTGACCTCGCTCTTTACGACCTTCACATTCACGCGGATGATGATCAGCTGGTGGATCCGGACATTTCATCCTCGGGAAATACCACAGCGCATCATTCGCATTATTCCGCCCAATACCAGTATCCGCTTTATGAAACTTGGCAAAATAACATTGGCCTTGTCGACTGTGCTGATTATTTTGACTGGCAGCCTCTATGTGACTGCGGGGGTAAATTATGGAATCGATTTTGCCGGAGGATCATTAGCGGTTCTGGAAGCCAAAAACGGTAAGGCGGATATTTACGATATTGCCTCGCGGGTGAATGATCTCAATATCGGGGGTGTCAATGTTTCGCCAACCAAAAGGCCTTCGGAAGCCGAATTGACAATTGCAAGTCAGGGAAATGGCGAAGATGCAGAACAAACTGTTGCTGTGAAACTTCGTGGCGAATTCGGCAGTGATTATACTTTGCAGCGCCTTGATATTGTTGGACCGACAGTTTCGGCAGAACTGAGCCGTGTAAGTGCACTTGCCATTTTCGTGTCATTGCTGGCAATATTTGTTTACGTTCTATGGCGTTTCCGCTGGCAATTTGCAATTGGAGCCGTTTTGACAACGGTTCATGATATCATCATTCTTGTTGGCATTTTTCTGCTGTTCCAATGGCAATTCAATCTTTGGAGCATAGCCGCTCTGCTTGCTATTATCGGCTATTCATTGAACGATACGATTGTTGTTTATGATCGGGTTCGTTCACTCCTTAAAAAACGTGGCAATATCGATATGCGCAGTCTCGTTGATATTGCCATCAACCGTACCTTGTCGCGCACAATTTTGACCTCTCTTGCAACTTTGCTAGCACATGTCCCTCTTTATTACTTTGGCGGTGCCGATATGAAAGATTTTGCATCGGTTCTGCTCATTGGTATAATCATAGGTACATATTCTTCTATATTTATAGCCGGTCCATTGCTGGTGCTCTTGAGAGTCAAGCCGAACCAGACCGACGGTAAGGGTTCATAATGTCTGATGCAATCAAGATGAGGGAGGCACATTTCCCCGGACGTGCGCCGATTGATGCTTATGGAAATGGTGGTTTCCGATTTGCCGATATGTCGAATCGGGGCTCGATCATTTGCGTTCCATCCGGCATATATGGTCTGGAAATGAAAACGCCTGTGCCGACTATGGAGGACATAAAACATGTTCTTGATGAGGCTGATAAAATCGAGATCTTTCTCGTCGGTACAGGAGAAAATTTGTTAAGGTTACCTGAAAACTTGCGAACGGTTCTACGCAAAAAACATATTTCTACAGACACGATGAGTACCGGCGCTGCGGTTCGTACTTTTAATGTCCTCTTGGCGGAAGATCGCGCAGTCGCCGCACT
>CAMLLT010000207.1 GCA_946480935.1 uncultured Bartonella sp.
AGCGAACAAAATCCTCCAACGGGACACGTTCGGTCGGAAAATTGTTTTCAGGTGCGTTTTCATCGCGATAGCCTAGAGCAAGTCCGCAAATAACCTGCCGTTCGGGGGGAATTTGAAGCTCGTCGGAGATCGTTTTATGATATTCCGAAAAAGCCGCCTGAATACAGCTATCAAGACCAAAACTTCTCGCTACAAGTGCAATTGTCTGAATAAAACAGCCTAGATCGAGCCAACTGCCTAGCTCCATATCCCTGTCCATTGTAAAAATAAGCCCCACCGGAGCACCAAAAAACATAAAATTTTTTGCTTGTTGGTGTTCGATCTTGCTTCGTTCGGAACGAGCGATACCCAGTGACCGATAAAGGTCCCAACCGACTTTACGCCGTCGCGCGAGATAAGGCTCACGCCACGAACGGGGATAAAATTGATATTCACATTCTTCTTTGATACCGGCCACCGACATGTCAAAAAGTTTTTGTCCCAACTTTTTCAACGCCCCGTTATGAAGAACGATTACTTGCCAAGCCTGTATATTGGCTCCCGAAGGTGCTCGCGACGATAAGCGCAAAATATCTTCCACCATCTTACGGTCAACGTCTTTATCCAAGTAAGCCCTGATAGACTTTCTACTTTTTACAACGTCGCAAAATTTTTCAATTCTGGTCATTTTTATGTTCCACCCACAGGAAAAATGAACAAACGGCCTAATTTACCCAAGCAAAGCAAAAACTTTATGTTAGATAGATAGCAAAGGATACCGATATGAACCAGCCTGAAACAATTAAAATACGATTACAAAAGGTTGATCTCTTTCGCGGGCTCGCACTCATTGGCATGGTGGTTTATCATTTCAGTTGGGATTTGAGCTATTTTTCCTATATTGCCCCTCAAGTTCCTGCTGAAGGCAGTTTGCGCGTTCTGGCGCGCATTGTCGCGTTTTGTTTCCTGTTTATTTCCGGTTTCAGTCTCTATCTTGCACAGGGAAAACAACTCCGCATTTTACCCTATTTCCGACGCTTGTCGATCATCGTACTGGCTGCTTTGGTTGTCTCTATTGTTACCTATTTCATCATGCCGCAAGGCTTCATCTATTTCGGAATATTGCATGAAATAGCTGTGGCAACCGTCATCGGATTGCTCTTCTTGCATACGCCGCTTGTATTGAATTTTTTTGCTATTTTTATTTTTGTTCTATTGCCATTCATACTGAAATCGGATTTTTTCAATGCACCTTATCTGTTATGGATCGGATTTTCGAGCTATCCCCTTCCCTCATTTGATTATGTTCCGGTTTTCCCGTGGTTTGGCTCAGCCCTTTTAGGGCTTACAACAGCCCGCATCTGCGACAATTTTCATCTATTTATATATTTGCAAAACGGGATCCGCCCACAATGGCTCAATAAATCCTTGCAGCTTATCGGACGCCATAGCCTCATATTTTATCTCGTTCACCAACCTGTGCTGTTAGCTCTCCTTTATTGTATCTCTGCAGTTTTCCCCCCTTCTCCGGATACATTGCGTAAACCCATGGAAAACTCCTGTGTAAACGAGTGTCGTGAGAGTGAGGCCGATAGTCATTTATGTACTGCTTTTTGCAGTTGCGTATTTGACCAATTAGATCATCAACAAATGATAACCGAATTTTCTAGAGGAGAGATCAGCCAAAGTGATGAAAGATTACAAAAATCCATCAATGCCTGCTGGGGGCACACTGTATTGAAGCAACAATAGCTTTGATGAAAGAGGTAAAGACTGTCTTGAATTTATCTTCGACTTAACCATTAACTTCCCGTTCGGCCAAACGCTCGAAACAGATTTCTTCTATGCGTTCAAGCTCATGCAATGATTCGTCTATGTCGCGGCGCATCTGTTTGAGATCCTCGCGTTTTTCTTTTATTTCCTGCAATACGTTCTCGACTTTCACCGTATCGTCAAGCGGCGTACCGGTAACGGTCAACAAAGAAGCAATTTCTGCCAAAGTGAAATTCAGTCGTTTGGCTCTTAATATCTGTTGCAACCGATGCCGATCAAGCTCGGTATAGAGACGTGTCCTGCCACGGCGCATCGGGACAATAAGCCCCTGATCTTCATAATAACGCAATGTCCGCGTTGTTACGCCAAATTCCCGCGTAAGTTCACCTATTGAATAATATTCATGCATAAGCTTACCAAACAAGGTTCGACTATCAATCTGTCAAACCTCAATATTTCCCTCTTTTATTTCCACCATAGCGTTGAAAAATACTGATGCAATAGAACGAGGTCATTAAAATTCCATTCCACCACAATTATATCCACGCACCATCCAACCATATTACTCACAATGCGTTTCATCGCTTTGAACGCTGTTGATGGCAATTTTTCTAAACCCACTCCATTTTTCTCGTTTATTAAGGCAGCGATAAGTTTACTTCAACATCGATATCTCAGACTATAACGCGCATGTTTGAGCGTTCGTATCAGCAATTTGCCATGAGAATTCTCTCTTCTAATTGAATTTTTTTAAAAGGGTGATGCAATTATGCTCTATTTCAAGGCCGGTAATCCGGCTATCATGCGGACAAAGTGAAAACGTCGTCAACAAACGAACACGTCAAGCGAAGTGTGCCATCATGCATAAGAAAATTTGGATATTTGGCTTGATCGTTTTGATTATCATTGCCGCCATCCCAATTTCTTTCAACAGCCTCGTCAACTGGCTTGGCAAGTCCGAACTTTATGCCTTTGCCGAGGATAAAAATTATTGCCGCACCGAAAGCTGTGAAGAAGGTATTGCTTATGTTACGGAACTTCTCCACAAACAATCGGGAATAGACGCGAAAGATGTCCCATGGTGCATGGCTACAAATCGCATCTACTATACCGATCTCTATTCTCTTAACGGATTGAAAGTAAAATTCACAAATTGGATGTATGAAACCTGCGAACGCCATGAGCTAACTCTTGACGATGCCAATATTGAAATCGGCGACCACCAACATGATGAGTCCGAACATTGATGGGACTGATGTCATTATTACGAATAATGTAGATTATAACCGGCCCCATATGAGTGACTTGGTAGCGCGAATATTTCCTCTTACAAACCGTCTCGCTGAACGGCGTTATTAAAAATAGTAAATTCCGAGATCTGCTGTTTTGTTGTCGTGAGACAAATTATACCGCTTTTCATTTGCTACTGTTTTTTCCTATAACTTCCGATGATCAAGCCCTTCCAATTTTTGTTCGAAAAATTTCATTCCGTCTCGTGCTTTTAACAGCTAACTCTTAATCTCTTGCACGTTCTTGGCAGTACCTGTCGCGGGCTTCGAATAAGTCTAATAATAATTTTACCCCTCTTATGTATTTTTTCATTTTACAATAATGATTATTTTTATTCCTATTTAAAATATTCTAAATAAAAACTTATTATATATATTTAAATGAAATTATATTCTTAAAAAGACTTCATTAATAATTCTATTTATTTTAAATTTTTATATAAAATAAAATTATATAATATAATAAATTTAACAATTAGAATTGATTTAAATTAAACTATTTTATGATTGTAAAATTCTAAAATCTTTCTAACTAACTATATAAAATATCGCACTATGATTTTATTGGTGAGGACGGATTTCAATGCTTATCGATCATATTGACCACATTGTAATGACATGTTTCGATCTCGAAGCGACCAAGCGTTTTTACACGGAAATTTTGGAGCTTAAGCTCGAAGTTTTCGGAGAAAACCGTTTTGCGCTCCGCTTCGGGAACCAGAAGATCAATCTCCATCAATATGGCAAAGAGTATGAACCGAAAGCTCACCTGCCCGTTCCGGGTAGTCTGGACCTCTGTTTCATATCAAAACTTCCTCTTGATAAAGTCATTACTCACCTGAAAAAGAACAACTGCCCAATTGTTGAAGGTCCTGTCGAACGCACCGGAGCGAACGGGAAAATCCGTTCCGTTTACATACGTGACCCAGATTTGAATCTGATTGAAATTTCCGAATATCTGAAATGATAACCGATTGAACAATTCCATTTTTAAAAATCGGCTATTCCCTTTCAAGCCCGAAATTTTTTAAACGTAAAAATACAAAAAAGCCCGACAATTAAGTCGGGCTTTTCTTTTTTCTAAAACCAGCCTGATAGTGGACTTATTCAGCAGCCGTGTGTGTCATATCAGACAACATGGCATTTGCTTTATCGCCGCCATTGGCTTTGCGATGTTCATCAACAATCAGATCGTCACGTGCTGTTGCAATACGACGAATCTGGGCAATTGTGCCACCGGTACCGGCAGGGATAAGACGACCAACGATAACGTTTTCCTTCAAGCCCTGCAAAG
>CAMLLT010000208.1 GCA_946480935.1 uncultured Bartonella sp.
AAGTGCATGCTCTGGCTTCATATATTAGAAAAGGTTAGTGTAAGATGTCACAGAATACATTGCGACTCGTTGAGGACAAAACAGTGGATAAATCGAAAGCTCTGGATGCCGCACTATCCCAGATTGAACGTTCATTTGGCAAAGGCTCTATTATGCGCCTTGGCGATAATAAGCACATTGTTGAAATCGAAACAATTCCGACAGGTTCCTTGTCGCTGGATATTGCGCTTGGTGTAGGTGGTCTTCCCAAAGGGCGTATCGTAGAAATTTATGGGCCTGAAAGTTCCGGTAAAACAACTTTGGCTCTTCATACAATTGCCGAAGCGCAAAAGCGCGGTGGTATTTGTGCATTTATTGACGCAGAACATGCTCTTGACCCGGTTTATGCCCGAAAGCTTGGTGTCGATGTTGAAAATCTTCTCATTTCGCAGCCTGATACAGGCGAACAAGCTTTGGAAATTACCGACACATTGGTCCGCTCGGGTGCTGTTGATGTTCTGGTTGTTGACTCTGTCGCAGCTCTCACGCCGCGCGCTGAAATTGAAGGCGAGATGGGTGATTCACTTCCCGGTTTACAAGCCCGTTTGATGAGTCAGGCTCTTCGCAAATTAACGGCCTCTATTTCCCGTTCGAATTGCATGGTTATCTTTATCAACCAGATCCGAATGAAAATTGGCGTTATGTTTGGTTCTCCGGAAACGACCACGGGCGGTAATGCTCTGAAATTTTACGCTTCGGTCCGTCTTGACATTCGTCGTATCGGTTCCATCAAAGATCGTGATGAAGTCGTAGGAAACCAGACCCGTGTCAAGGTGGTTAAAAATAAGCTTGCTCCCCCGTTCAAGCAGGTAGAATTTGATATTATGTATGGCGAGGGAATTTCCAAGTTGGGAGAACTCATCGATCTTGGTGTAAAAGTCGGCATTGTTGAAAAATCCGGCGCATGGTTTTCTTATAATTCCCAGCGTTTGGGGCAGGGGCGCGAAAATGCCAAACAGTTTTTGCGTGAAAATAAGGAAGTTGCTGAAGAGATCGAGGCTGCCTTACGCCAGAATGCGGGTTTAATCGCAACCGAACTGCTGGAAAACGGTGGCCCGGAAGCTGATGATGAAAGTGCAGCGGGGTGATCCTGTTTCATTGAAACCGGCAGAGATAGGATAGGAAGATTTCCGACTCGAAATTTTGTCGATACCAACGTGAAAACGTTAAAGGGATAATGATTTCGGGATATGGTTCATGATTGAATAAAGGGCGTTGGCCATAGGGCTTCCGCCCTTTTATTTTTGATAATTATGATAGCGATTAGGAATAATTCCGTTAGCATTGAATATGAACATTGTTTGATAAAATTTGAATTGTAAGGGCCAGCTAATGAAGCAGGCTGGAAAAACCGGCTGGGAAAAAAGGCTGGGAAAAAGTCTGGGAAAAACAGGCAGGAAAAAAGCCAGCAGGAAAAGTGGCTATGTCAGAATGAAACGACGTTGTTTTGCCGAGATCATATTCGCTTTGCAATGCTAGCGTGTGACAACGCAGTTGTTCATGACGATTCTTCCCGCGTCATTTCAAAAGCGTTTTTAAAATTCCCTAAAATTTCTCAGAATTCCCTAAAATTTTATGTATGGCTCTTTGTACAGCGCGTTGCACGTTTACACGAATGAAGTGTTAGGAGTTTTGTCGTTATTGGTGCGAGGTGTCAGCTTTTTGATAGCATTTTGATCAAGTACTTCAGGAAATCAGACTGAACGGACAAAAGTTCGGTCTTAGGAACTCTCTTATTCACTCTTAATTCACTATTCCTAATAATTGTCGTGGTCTTGGTATCGCATGCAATTATCGCAGAATAAATGAACCGTGTTCCAATTTTATGAATTGTCATGCCCAGAATTGAGCATTTGACCGGTTGCTGGCGGAAATTCAATAACTTGCGGATGAGAGTTTAGCGGCAGCGGTTCGCTGTTGATTTCGGGATTAAATAATTTAGAGGAACAAGAACGGACTTGGCAGTAGAAAATTGAAGAAAAACCGTTTTAACCTCAAGAAATATCGCAGTAATTCAAAAAAATCTCTCTAACCCAATTCATCGAAAATGTTTAGGGTATGTCATTCCGACAAGGATTTATGCGATAAAGCGGCGGCAATAGCAAACCGGCCAAAGGATAGCTATGGGATTTAAGCGGTTAAAATGCGTTTGGTAGGAAGTTGCGTTTGTCACCACTCATTAAACTCATTCAGACAATGTTTGAACAAGCGCGATTTTTTTAAGCTCGCGGCATATGTTTCAAGTGTTTTCTGTTGATCTACTTTGCTTAAGCCAAAAAGCACCGGATATAGAATTCACATTGCGGGATTGGCGTGAAAAAGTGGTTTCCAGATTAGAGAATATGCTCTAAAAGGCAGTCAATATATTTTTTAAAATCGGGCGGGCGAGATGAAGCTCTGCAGCGAATACAGGTGTCAGTGATGAATAGTGTTAACGAGATCCGGTCAACATTTCTGGATTATTTTCATAGAAACGGGCATGAAATTGTCCCATCCAGTCCTCTGGTTCCGAGAAATGACCCAACCTTGATGTTTACCAATGCGGGAATGGTACAGTTCAAGAATGTGTTTACCGGACTTGAACAACGTCCCTATAAAAGAGCAACAACAGCGCAAAAATGCGTTCGCGCCGGTGGTAAGCATAACGATCTTGATAATGTGGGCTACACAGCACGCCATCACACGTTTTTCGAGATGCTTGGCAACTTCTCCTTTGGTGATTATTTCAAAGAACAGGCCATTTATTTTGCCTGGAATTTGCTCACCAAAGAATTCTGTCTGCCGAAAGAAAAGCTGCTGGTTACTGTCTATCATGAGGATGATGCGGCAGCCGAGCTATGGAAGAAAATAGCTGGTCTCACTGACGATAAAATTATCCGGATTTCAACCAGTGACAATTTCTGGGCAATGGGCGACACCGGTCCTTGCGGACCATGTTCGGAAATTTTCTATGATCATGGCGATAAAATCTGGGGCGGAGTGCCCGGAAGCGCCGAGGAAGATGGCGATCGTTACATTGAAATCTGGAACCTTGTGTTCATGCAATATGATCAGGTTACAAAGGACCAGCGTAATGATCTTCCGCGTCCGTCCATTGATACCGGCATGGGGCTTGAACGTATTGCCGCGGTTTTGCAAGGCGTTCATGATAATTACGACATTGACCTCTTCAAGACATTGATACGCGCTTCCGAAGAAGCAACCGGCGTCAAGGCCGAGGGAGAATTCGTTGCAAGTCATCGCGTTATTGCCGATCATTTGCGCTCATCCGCATTCCTCATTGCCGATGGCGTTTTGCCTTCCAATGAAGGGCGCGGTTATGTATTGCGCCGCATTATGCGTCGCGCCATGCGTCATGCCGAGTTGCTTGGAGCCAAGGAACCGTTGATGTGGCGCCTGTTGCCGACTTTGATACGTGAAATGGGTCAAGCCTATCCCGAGCTTATCCGCGCAGAAGCACTGATTTCTGAAACCTTGCGGTTGGAAGAAACACGCTTCCGCAAGACTTTGGAACGCGGTCTTACTCTTTTGAATGAGGCAAGCCACAATCTGAAATCGGGCGATCATCTTGATGGTGAAACAGCCTTCAAACTTTATGATACCTATGGTTTCCCGCTTGATCTTACTCAAGATGCGCTTCGCCGCCGCAATATAACGGTTGATGTCGAGGCTTTTGACAAGGCAATGGAACGCCAGAAAGCCGAAGCCCGTGCCAATTGGGCAGGTTCCGGAGAAGAGGCAACCGAAACCGTCTGGTTTGCCGTTCGCGATCGCGTCGGTTCCACCGAATTTCTTGGCTATGAGACAGAAAAAGCCGAAGCAGTGATTACTGCAATTGTGAAAGATGGCAAAATCGTCGATGGGCTGAAGGAAGGCGAGCAAGGCGCACTGGTTGTCAATCAGACACCTTTTTACGGTGAATCCGGTGGTCAGGTGGGAGATACCGGAGTAATTGCCGGCGAAAAGTTCTCCTTTAACGTCACAGACACACAGAAAAAGGCAAATGGCGTTTTTGTCCATATCGGTGTTGCCAAAAACGGCTCGATCAAGACCGGCGATGTTGTCGAACTTGATGTTGACGTAAAGAGGCGTCGTAAAATCCGTGCCAACCACTCGGCAACGCACCTTTTACATGAGGCTTTACGCGAAACACTCGGTACGCATGTGGCTCAGAAAGGGTCGTTGGTAACGCCTGAACGTTTGCGTTTCGACTTCTCGCATCCTAAACCGATGACAGCGGAAGAAATCAAACAGGTTGAAGATTTGGCAAACGAAATTGTTTTGCAAAACAG
>CAMLLT010000209.1 GCA_946480935.1 uncultured Bartonella sp.
TTACCGATAAAAGGTTGCGGGTCAATCACTCTTACAGGATTTGGGTCATTGAATTCCTGCTTTACAAAATGCCTTTGAACGGTAACCCGCCCCAGCATTTCCGCGTCGCAATTGAAACTGTCGCTAAGATCATAATAGGAAATGGTCGTATCATCATTTTCTGTCCCGTCATAAGGCGCAGTCCAATGATCTTCCACGATTTTTCCGTCAATCGATGTCATCATATGGCAAATTATAAAAGGGCGCATGATTTCTCCTTGAACAATAAAATCATGAAAGAGCAACGAGATAGGCGAAGGCTCTTTGAAAACAATCTTCTTGATCTATAAACGCTTGAAGCACCCTCATAAACCGGCCTCATTTCACAAGGCTTATTAGAAAAATTCATTAATGAAGGAGCGGGCTTTACCTGAAACACGTTCTTTTTTAAAAGCTCGCGAAAATAAAACGTACGGATATATGGGAAAAAAAGCACATCATAAGCTTTGAATCCGTGGGATAAACCTCTCTCTTTCTCAGAATTGCTTAACCTTCCTTTTTCTTCACCCTCCCTCCCCTTCTTATGACACTCGCTTCCCTTTCCCGTTCGCCTTGCTCCCCCCACTTCTCACCGCCTCCTTACCGATGATTTATAGCTCTGCCCCTATTACTAATTTTTAAAAAATTCCTGTTGGTTGTTTTGGTCTATCTTGCAAAAAAAACCGAACTGGAGAATAGTTTCCTTAAAAGGGAAAGTTTTTTTGGAATGATCGGGACGAGCAAACCATTTTCCGTGGTTATCAGGGTGTTGTGCATTTTCGCACTGCTCAACCTCGCATTCGCCCATAATCGCAATTTTCCGGTTTCACCAAACAGCTTTGCAAGCCACTCGTCTAACCATCATGAAAGCGTTCGCCAGCACCATTCGCATATGGTTTCTGACAGCGACATTTGCTCAAAAAACGCAACTTCAAAACCGCAAAAATTAAGCAAAAAACACCATAATGACAATTCATGTCATGAATTGGGTGCGTGTCACGCCTGCCGCATCGGCGCATCAATGCTCACCCCGCCCGATAGCGTTGAAATCGGCGCGCATAACCTCTTTCTCGTCGAGATTTTACTGCCCTATGATGCGGTAACCTTCGGCACGTTTTTTGTAAAGTCCAACGCCTCGCCGCGTTCACCGCCATTGTCACTCATAAGCTGACAGGTTCAACATATCATCACATCGAATTTTTAAAAAATGGCGCCGTCTTTTTTACGACGTGGCGCAAATGTTTGCTGCTATTTTTTTAAGTTTTCAATTGTGATTATAAAACTTGGTCAGCCTGTTTTTTTTCACCGTCAAAACGCATGGTTTAAAGCCTCACAAAAAACGAGGCTCAGAGAATGCCATCCATGGCAATTCCGTTTGTTTTCCATGCCTGACAAAGTTTCAATCCACTTTTTCTTTATGGATTTTAAAAAATGGATTCTCTCTTTCAAACCGATAGGCGGTTTAGTGCGCACTCGAACGCATTAAAATTATCGTCTGCCGTGATTGGTGCAATTGCTACCCTTTCCACCCTGCTCATCATAATGCCGACGGGGGCAAAAGCCGAAACGGTTGCAAATAATGAGCACAGCACGATAACGCCACTTCAAAACCCGACAACAAGTCCCGCACAAAAAGAGGCAGCAAAGGCCGAGGACCAAGGAAACATGGTTCTCAAACCGGTTATCGTTACATCGGCTGCTATGTCTTCACCGGTCACTGTTGTTACCAATCCGAAAGCCCCACGCCAACCTATTCCCGCTTCGGACGGTGCCGATTATCTCAAAACCATTCCCGGTTTTGCAACCATTCGCAATGGCGGCACCAATGGCGACCCCGTTTTTCGCGGCCAATTCGGCTCGCGTCTTAATATTGTCAACGACGGCAGCACGATTATGGGCGCTTGTCCGGGGCGGATGGATAATCCGACATCCTATATCTCGCCTGAAAGCTATGACCGGCTCACTGTTGTGAAGGGGCCTCAAACCGTGCGCTATGGCCCCACCGGTTCGGCGGCAACAATTTTGTTTGAACGCGACCCGCAGCATTTTGACAAACCGACCGTCAAAGGCGATTCCAGTATTGTCATCGGTTCCAATAGCCGTTTTGAATCCCGCCTTGATGGCACTGTCGGGGCACGCCCCGGATATGTCCGGATTATCGGCAATAAAGCACTTTCCCATGATTATCATGATGGCGATGGCAATAGTGTTCCCTCAAAATGGGATAAATGGAATGGCGATATGTTTTTGGGGCTCACTCCAGACGAAAATACATTGTTCGAGTTTTCGGGCGGCGGCGGTGATGGTGAAGCCCGCTATGCAGGCCGCGCTATGGATGGCAGCCAATTCAAGCGGGAATCGCTTGGCGCCAAATTCATCAAAGAAAATATCAATGACAAGCTTACCAAGGTCGATGCGCAATTCTACTATAATTATGCCGATCACATTATGGATAATTTCCGTTTGCGCCACCTTGCCGCCAGCGCTTTGCCACTGCCAATCGGTATGACAAATACAGGCAAAACGGGAACCGGTCATATGGGGCATATGTCGGCTATGGGGGCAATGGATATGAACCATATGACGGGAAACGCCATGAGCGGAGGCGGAAATCCGATGACCGGCATGGGTGGAATGGGCGGTATGGGAAGCATGGGCGGCATGGACGGTATGGGGGGTGCTGGTGGCACGATGGATATGTCGTCCATGCCGATGGAATCGCGCCTTGACCGGCGCACAATGGGTGGCCACTTTACCACCAATTGGGATTTAGGTGATTTATCACTCGTGAGCGGGGTTGATATTCAAACCAACACCCACCGCAAAAGAAAAAGCCGCAATATGATGAGCATTAACGGTTGGGATAAGGATGCGGTATTTTTCAATTACGGACTGTTCAGCGAAGCGACATGGACCTTTGCCGAAAATCAACGTCTTGTTTTTGGCGGCAGACTTGATCGAGCTTCTGCCAAAGATGAGAGAAGCACAAGTCCGACAGATGGCGACAAGCGCGACAGAACATTGCCAAGCGGATTTCTCCGTTATGAGCGCGACCTCGATCAAATACCGCTCACAACCTATATCGGGCTTGGACATGCCGAGCGTTTCCCCGATTATTGGGAACTGTTTTCCCCCAAACAATCCGACGCAAATTCACTCAATGCATTTGACGGCATAAAGCCCGAAAAAACCACCCAGCTTGATTTCGGTGCGCAATATAGCGGGGAAAATAGCAATATCTGGGCTTCCGCTTATGTCGGCCGGATTGATGACTATATTCTCTTCGACTATTCAAGCGGGCAGTCTAAAGCATCGAATGTCGATGCCACCATTATGGGGGGCGAGTTGGGACTTTCCCATATGTTCTTCAATGTCTGGAAGTTTGATTCAAGCCTTGCCTATTCGTGGGGAAAAAACACCACAGACAATGAAGCTTTGCCGCAAATTCCACCCTTGGAGGGAAGGCTCGGCCTCACCTATCAAAAAGAAAAATGGAGCATTGGCGGCCTTTTAAGGCTTGTTGCCGATCAACCGCGCATTGCCGAAAACAAAGGCAATGTTGTGGGGAAAGACTTTGATAAAAGTAGAGGCTTCGGTGTTTTTTCTTTGAATGGCAGCTACAAGATTTCAAAAAATGTGGCTTTGACCGGCGGCGTCGATAATCTCTTCAACAAGGATTATTTTGAACATCTGAACCGTGATGGCGACGCCGGTTTCGGTTTTCCCGCCCATTATCAAGTGCGAGAACCGGGGCGCACCTTCTGGGCAAAAGCCGATTTCAAGTTCTGAAATCCATTTGTAGAGTTAAGGCAAATAATATCAAACTTTGCCTATTATGTTTAATCTTATGTTTCGAGGCATAATTTTTTTAAAAATTATGCCTCATCAAAACAACGGAATTGAGTGCTACGGGTATCAAAACGATCAAACGACCTTGCAAGCTTGACACAAAACCTTTTTAACGGTCGAGAACGCCGATTTATAGTCTGCGACCTTTCTGTCAGTTCCTTGAAGCTTTCTCATGCAAAATTTTTTTCGACTTCCAGAAAATGGATAACAAGAATAATTCTGGTCTAATATTTGCGATTGATCGTGATACAGGTTTGAAAAGCCTGATGGAAACTTCATAAAATTTATCGCGTTTTTTCCAAAATTATCCTGTTAGGAGACCGGTTTTCCGCACAGAACACTGAAATTTATTCATAAAAAATCGGTGATAATAAAACGGATAAAAAAGTTTTTCATGGGTAAACAAATAAAACTATACCAAAATTAT
>CAMLLT010000210.1 GCA_946480935.1 uncultured Bartonella sp.
TGGAAAGCTCGGTTTTTAATGCGGCTATCGCATCCTGGCTGTCTTTTGAACGGGTACCGAAATTCTGGCTCTGGCTTTGGTCCAAAACAATACCGACAACGCTTTTTAACGGCTCTGTTTGTTCCTCGTTCATGACAGGGTCGAGAAGGGCAAGTGACAGGGCTGCCAAAGCACAAGCTCGTAAAAACGCGCCTTTTTTACGCAGAATTAGAGCGACAGCAACCAACGCAAATGCAAGACCGATCAAAGTAAGACTGATTGGCCAAGAAAGAAGAGGTTCGAATGCAAGAGATTGCTTCATCGTGATTTCTCCTGCCCCAAACGTTCGAGAAGTGCCGATACGTGTACCTGATCGGCTTTGTAATTTCCGGTAAGAATATACATAACAATATTGAGACCACCACGAAAAGCCCAGACCCGTTGCATATCGTCATCGGGAACAAGTGGAAATTTCCACGAGCCTTTGCTATCACGTGCCCAGGCACCGGCAAAGTCATTGGCCGTGATAAGAATGGAGCTTACACCATCGCCCGCATGAATCGGGCGTTTTTCATTGCCTCCCAGAGCCGATGATAAAATCCACAATGGCGAGCCTCTGTAACGGCCGGGAAAATCAGGCATAATGTAATATGATCGCGCAATCACATGGTCAGGTGGTACCTCTTCGAGTTCAGGAATATTGAGACCGGAGAGAATATCGCGCAAGCGCTGGTTATTGGCAGTGGTTTTACCACTCAAATTCATGCCCGTTTCAATCTGGTCATGGGTGTCGAAAAGAACGGTCCCACCTTCACTCATATAAGCGTTGATTTTGTCAATCGCAGCTTTTGACGGCATCGGTGAATTTGCGTCAACCGGCCAATAGATCAGAGGATAAAATGCAAGTTCGTCTTGCTCGAGATCAAGTCCCGCGACCGGACCAGGGTCGATTGTGGTGCGGGCCAGCACAAATTGGCTCAAGGCTTCAAGCCCGTTTTTGCTCGTATCGTCAATATCATCAAGGCCGGTTATTACATAAGCCAAACGGGTTTTACCTGCTGATTGCACCATTGCCGCATCATTTGCGGAAAGGTCTTCGGCAAAAGCAGGGTCTGGTGCGCCCATTTGCCCAAGAATGAAGGCACCGGAAAAACACAAGCTCAACAGTAAAAATGAAGTTTTCCGGAAAAACCGCTTTTGACTGCCGAATAATCCGCCGGAATATAGGGTGATAAATGTATCAACTGCAAAAAGCATAATAGCAAATGCCAAAAAAAGCCCGCCCAGATGCTTTTCAACATCGCCCGAATAGTCCATGAGATGAACTTTACCGGCAAAAACTTCGCTATTCAAAGGTGCAAAACTGTCGCCTTTATCAAGGAGATTAACCGCATAAAGATTATTTTTCGGGCCATAAAATCCGGGCGGATGATTAAACGAAGGAAGAGCTTCGGTTTTGTCATTCAAGCTAAGTGGTGCGACTGTCGATGGAGCAGGAACGAGAGAGCCATCACTATCAATAATCTGCCGCGGTTCGCGAACAACATTTTCCTTGCCCTTGGAGAGGAATTGTACATTTTGTTTGAGCTCTCCTGTTTCAACCAGTTTTTGCATCATCTCGACAAAAAAACCGGAAAGCGGCAAGGTAGACCATGTCGGACCGGCCGACGTGTGAATGAAGACCAACAAGCCTTTACCACGTTCCCGCGCAGTGACAAGCGGTGTGCCATCAGCAAGACTTAGCCATGTATGATCAAAAAGTTCGGGGCTTGGCTCGGCAAGAATTTGCCGTGAAACAGTGACATCTTCCGGATAGGCAAGATCGGAAAAAATGCCTGTTTTCGGTAAAGGTGCAAGTTTTTGCGGTGTTGCCCAAGACATGACGCCGCCTAATTGACGTTCTCCGTGACGCAATTTAACTGGTAGAAGTATGTCTTCATTGTCGTTACTTGCAAGATTGGGGCCGGCAAAGCGGATAAGCGTACCACCCTGTTCGACAAAATGGTTGAGTTGTTGCTGGGCAACCTCAGGCATATTGACGACATCATCCAGAATGATCGTCGAAGGATGACCGAAGTTAATCAATGTTTCGATTGCCTGTTCGAATGAATCACCTTTTGCGGGCAAAACATCGGCCCGTCCATAAAGGGCATTTTGGACGTAATAGAAGGGAGAAAGCAAGGGTTGAGCCAATTCGCTTGCAGAAGGCGAAATCAAACCCACACGATAAATATGATTCCTTGCATCGGAAAGAAATGTGGCTGCAACGTCATGCTGGCCATTTACTTTGACAGCCGCTATATCATTCTTCATTTCAATGGGCAAATTGAAAGCCGATACTGTAGAGGTTTCCCCGTCTTCGAAACGTGTTTCGGTTTCCGCAATCATCCTTCCCTGATTGTCATAGGCTCCCAGAGACAGAATTTTTTCACCGTCTCCTTTGGCACGGATAAGATCGACGGCGAGTGCACCATTATCGTTTTTGGTTGAAGTGATACCAACAAGATCGGATATATCGCGTTCATAAACCAGAATATCGCGATCGGCGAGGTTCATGAGCCGGCTGAAAGCTTCATCATCTTCAACCATTTGCAAGCCGTCGGAAAGATAGGCAATGTCGGCTTTTTCGCCTTTCAGCGCTGCCGCCAGTTTATTGATGACAGAACGGCGATGTGTGGGTAACGATAGTGGGCGCATCGTATGAATAAGCTTCTCTGCCTCGTTACTATTCAGTGCACGGATATCCTGGTTGTCATTATCGGCTGTCGCCGCAATATAGATTGTTTTCTTCGCTTTTTCTGCCTGATTGACGAGATCGAGCGCAATATTGACCCTTTTGTCCCAGTCATGAACTGAAGCCCAGCCGTTATCAATAACAAGAGCAAGGGGAGCATTTCCTGTCAAAACGGTTGTAGCAGGACGCCAAATCGGGTCAGCAAAAGCGAAAATGATCATTGCGACCATAAGAAGGCGCAAAAGCAGCAACCAAAATGGTGTCCGATTCGGCGTTTCCTCATGATTGGCAATTTTCAGCAAAAGCCGCAAAGGCGGAAAAATTTCACGTGTCGGAGCGGGTGGCATGACATGCAACAGCCACCAGATAGCCGGTAGCGCAATCAGAAAAAACAGGAGAAAAGGTGCAGCAAACCCCATAACTTATCCTCTCCTGTAGCCCGACGCCTGACCGACCATCGCGGCAAGAGCCAGTATAACAGTGCTCATTTTTTTGTCTGTCGGAGCAATATGGTAGCTTGAACCGGAATTTTTGGCAAAATCCGCAAGGCTTTGACGGCGCGCTTTATAAAGGCGCAGATAAGCATCGTGAAATGTTTCGGAGCGTCCGGCAAGATAATGTTGACGGGTTTCCGGATCAACAAATTCCACCCGTCCATGATAGGGAAAACGTTCCTCTGCAGGGTCGCAAATTTCAACAAAATGTTGAGTGACATTGGCGCTTGTCAGAGAAGCGAATTTTTTGTGGATTTCTTCCGGATCATCAAGAAAATCACTCAATATGATCACATGGGAATGACGATTTATACCCAGAAAATGACCATATTCATAAGGCTCTTTAAGAGCTGTAAAATTCAAAGCCATTTCCTCGGCAGCATTGCGTGAACTCGTTGGCGCCATCAACCCCGGTACAGCAACACGCTCTCCCGAACGGGCAAAAAGTTCGCAAAGGGTCAGTGCCATAAGCATTGCATAGCTATCTTTGGCAATAGGGGAAAACCGCGATTGATAGTGCATGGATGGCGATTGATCGGGGAGTATCCAAACAGTCTGGGCAGATGCCCATTCCCGATCACGGAGATAGATATGATCATCGCGAGCAGAGCGGCGCCAATCAATACGCGAAACCGGCTCACCTTCGACATAGGGACGGAATTGCCAGAAATTATCGCCGTTTCCACGTTTGCGACGACCGTGAAAACCGCTGACAAGTGTATTGGCAATATGCCGCGCTTCGATGAGAAGGTCAGGCAATTTGGCCGACTGGATGCGTGCTTTCGCCGCAAGGTCGTTCGGTGTTTCTACAACTATGTCACGAGCAATCGCCATTATCTGTTTTCGCCGTCTATCTTTTCCGGTTAATCAATCTTGTCGACAAGATTATTGATAACTTCAAAAATCGTAATCCCGTCTGCACGGGCTGTGAAGTTCAATGCCATGCGGTGCTGTAAAATGGGAACTGCCAAAGCTTTGACATCATCAATCGAGGGTGCAAGTCGCCCCTGATAGAGAGCACGGGCTCTTGTACATAAGGAAAGCGCTTGCGAGGCACGCGGTCCCGGTCCCCAGGCAA
>CAMLLT010000211.1 GCA_946480935.1 uncultured Bartonella sp.
GAACCGAAACAAGTGATGACGCTGCCATTTACGAACTTGACGATGGCACTTGTGTTATTGCTACGACAGACTTTTTCATGCCGATGGTTGATGACCCGGTCACTTTTGGTCAAATCGCTGCGACAAATGCTATTTCCGATGTCTATGCAATGGGCGGAAAGCCGATTATGTCGCTGGCAATTCTTGGAATGCCGGTTGACAAGATTGATCCGGCCATTGTCGGAGAGATTTTAAAAGGCGGGCGACAAAAAGCTGCAGAAGCCGGCATTGCTGTTGCCGGTGGCCACTCGATCGACAATCCCGAACCGGTCTATGGTTTGGCCGTTATCGGCATTTGCAAAAAAGACGAGATCAAATTGAACGCCCGTGCCCATGCCGGTGACAAACTCGTTCTCATGAAAGGTATCGGCGTTGGCGTTTATTCGCATGCATTCAAAACCGGAAAACTTTCCGATGAGGCCTATCAGGAAATGATAGCGTCAATGACGCTCCTCAATAAAATCGGTACAGAGCTTGGAAGGAATCCCGATATTCACGCCCTAACCGATGTGACCGGTTTCGGAATTTTGGGACATAGTCTCGAAATGGCACAAGGTTCCAATGTCGAGATTGCTATAAATTATTCGAAAATTCCGTTCCTCAAGCAAGCTGAAGCACTTGCCAAAGATGGATGCTTTACCGGTGCTTCACGCCGTAATTGGGATAGCTATGGGGAACATATTGTATTGCCACAAAATTATCCCGATTATAAACGCTTTCTACTGACTGATCCGCAAACGTCCGGCGGATTGTTAGCCTCCGTCTCACCTGAAAAAGCCGACTCTATCGTCGCTTATGCGAAAAGCCAAGGCTATCCGCTTTCGACTATTGTCGGTGAAGTACGTTCCGGTACTCCTCAAGTTGTTATAGAAGAGTGATTCGAACAATTTTTAGTTGTTTCGGGTGCGTAAGATATCAAATTTTACCTGCCCGAATAAACGCGCACATGACCATACAGACAATTTTACGAGATATTATGGCTTTTCATTTCAATAAGATGTCGAATTTTGAAAAAAGTGCTTGGCAATTCGGTTGAACGACGCTAATTTCCGCTATATCAGATAAATCGTCATGGAACATAGCTGTTGGAGTCGTTTCCATAGGCTTTTTGAGATTTTCAAAAAATTGATTTGAGCTTGATGGCTTGTCAACAAGCATAATCAAAAACGGGTATTGGCGCTAAAGCCATTATATTCTTGTCTGAAAATCGACTGAATACAAATAGATAAAACATATTCTTAAAGAGATCATTATGAGGCCACAACAAAATAGGCGCATCCGTGGACGCAACAATAATAATAATAACAGACGCGGTCCAAACCCTCTTTCACGCAATTATGAAAGCAACGGTCCGGATGTAAAAATTCGTGGTAATGCACAACATATAGCAGACAAATACACAGCTTTGGCACGGGATGCCCAGGCTGCCGGTGACAGGGTGATGGCAGAAAACTACCTCCAACATGCCGAACACTATGTCCGCATCATTCTGGCGGCTCAGGCACAAATGCCGCAACCGATGCAGCGTGAAGAGCTCATTGATGATGAAGAGGAAGACGAAAACACTCCAATTGCATCATTGGAAATGGGTGAAGAACACGAAGCGGCCGGAAGCGGTCCGCAACCGGAAATTCAAGGTGTTCCTGCCGAAGTTGCTCTTGCCGAGGATACAGGTGAAGTCGGTAAAGTTGTTGAACTCAAGAAACCCCGTCGTGCACCACGTCGTCGGAGCACTCCGGTAAGTCGTTCCGATGCCGGTGAAAACGAAGCCGAAGAGCAAGTAAAAGAAAAAGCGGAAACCCCTGAAGAAGTAGTTGAAAAGGCAGAAAAGCCGACTGAAATCGAAGAGGTTGTTGAAAAGAAACCGCGTCGCAGACGCACAACAAAACCGAAAGTGGTCAAGGCTGAAGAAGAAGCCTGAGCTGCTCTGAGAAATTCATCAAATCAGACGGGTTATTGCCCGTCTTTTTTGTTTTCCCGCCTCTTTGCTTATTGCCTGTCTTTTCGGTTGTTTTTTGTTCATTGATAGCAAAGAAATTTTCCCGATTAAAAGTTTCCGGAATTTCCAACACGCATATCTTGCCGATTTCAAAAAACTATCGTGATGCATTTTGCCTTAGAGAAGATAAACTTGGCCGAACGCGCCTCTAACGCTCGTTGCTTTTCTTTTTTCCCGACGCTCGATGCGTTATGCCTTTCCCGACAGGTGATGTGTCACAAGACACCAAAAAACAGTTCGGAAATAGTAATGATAAGCAATGGACTTCAACCGGACATTATTCAATTGAAAATAATTGGCGGAAGAGCATGGGAGTCGAACCCATAAAAGACCGTCTCACGGCCCCTTACGGCTTTGAAGGCCGCATCCATCACCGGATGAAAAGCCCTTCCGAATGTCTTATGCGGCTTTTAGGCAAAAACTGCAAGCCTAACTATCGGCAAACAGGTCGAGCCGATGCGGATTTAACCGCCTTATGTCGCCCTTTCTGATTGTCACACCGTGACGGTCAAAAAATTCCAGCAGAAAAATGGAAACCTTGCGGCCGTTATTCAGCCGGTCACGCAGATCGGCCGCGACGAATTCGTGCTTTTCTTTTTTTTCGGCGATGTCCCGCATAATCATAATAATTTCGGCTAGCACTTCACGCGGGAAGAAATAGTCTTGCGCCACTTCATAGACACGTCCCATCCGTGCGCATGATTTAAGGATTTGCCGCATATGATTTTCGTCAATTGCAAGTTCTTGCGCAAAATCACGCGTGCGCGGCGGGCGGAAACGTTCCTCACCTTTCAATACTTTATAGACACGTTGCCAGATTGCTTCATCTTCAGGCGATAATTTGGCTTCATGACCGGCTAGCCCCACCCAGGCACCGCGAATCTTCAACCGGCCTTTATCAATTTCGTTTTGTAACAGGTCACGAAAATAAGGGGCACGGATTTCGCGAGCAACGTCACGACGTAATTTTTCAAGCCCGACACCGAAAAGATCGGGCTCTTTTTTATGAAATTCGACAAGATAATCGACAATTGCCTTTTGCAGGCGTTGTTCTTGTTGTTGCTCCATCACAAACCGGTCTTGACCATGTTCGAGAACAACAAAATGACCACTCGCGAGAAGTTTGGCCGCCTCCACTTCGGACAGGTTACGTGCACGGCAAAAATAAAGCCAGTCAATGCCATAAGGCGGCAATGCCAGAATTGCCGACAAAGCTTGAAGATGATCTTCATTTTCCATAGCGGCAAGAAATTTGAAACGCTCCGGTGCACGACGGTGGCGTTCCGGTGCCAACGGGTCAAGAATAATGCCGCCACCAATTGTACGGCTTGCCGATGTATCACGAATGACGAAGCGGTCGCCGCTTGCCGCGATCACAGCTTTATCGGAAATAATCTGGACATAAGCGGTTTCACCGGCTTTCATTGTGTCTTGCGACAAAAATACAAGACGGGCATTGGTTTCCAATGAACCATGGTGCAAGTGAACAGGAAACCATTGTTTCAAAGGCTTCGGTTCAGATGAAAGAATGGTGAGACGAACATCGAACCTTTGACTTGGCTTATCAAGAAACGGGTCAATGACCATCATACCCCGTTTGACTGTATCTTTGTTGATTGCGTCACCAACAATATTGAGTGCTGCCCTGTCGCCCGTTCTTGCTTTATCGGAAACTTCATCCTGTACATGGATAGACCGTAATCGAGCTTGCAGATGATTGGGCGCAATCACCATAAGGTCATTGGTTGATACTTCACCTGAAAGCACGGTTCCCGTCACCACTGTGCCGGCACCGGAAAGCACAAAACAGCGGTCGATTGCATGGCGGAAACGCCCATGGGAAACACGTTTTTTCAAATGCAGGGCCGCGTTTTCTATCTCTTCCCGAAGGGCTGGTATCCCCTCACCCGTCAGTGACGACACAGGAAAAATCGGTGCATTTTCAAGAAACGAACCTTTGAGAAATTCGTGTAATTCCGCTTCTAGCGCATCAACACGCTGTTTATCGACAAGGTCGATGCGGGTAATGACGACAACGCCGTGTTTTAACCCCAGAAGCTTCAAAATTTCAAAATGCTCGCGTGTTTGCGGCATAATACCGTCATCGGCAGCCACAACCAGCATGACATAATCAATGCTACCGGCACCCGTCAGCATGGTATGGATAAGTTTTTCATGCCCCGGAACATCCACAAAACCGATACGCTCGCCATTTTTCAGCGTCTTATAGGCAAAAC
>CAMLLT010000212.1 GCA_946480935.1 uncultured Bartonella sp.
GGGCAGGGGGCTGTCATATTTCTTTTTTAACGAGATTTTGCATTCTGTGTGGGAAGCAAATCCGGATAAAGTCATTATTCAAACCAATACATTGGATAGTCCACGCGCCTTACAACTTTACCAAAAATGTGGATTTGCTCCGGTAAGCTATAATGATGTTATGATTGAACGTTGGGATTGACGAGATAGTAAAGCACTTATTATCTTCATGAATCTTTCTCTTGAAAAAGAAAAAGAGATATTGAAAGAAACTGTAGGCGAAACCTATAAGACCGGACCGAAATGTTTGTAGAATAGTGATTGTATAAATCCATTTTTTTAGTAAAATTTTATTTTATTATTATATGATTCACTCAATGAGTATTATATTGTTTTTAAATAAATAAAAAATATATCTTTTAAAGATATAAATTAATATATCCGGATGAATTCATTTAATCAAAAAACAATAAATTGTCATTCGGATTATTTTTATATCCATTCCGTTTTTGGTTTCTGTAAAATAATGAGATGTACAAAAAAATATATTTGAACCAACGGATTATGCTTGAAAATATTTTATACTGTTGATCGGAATGGTTGGAATGTTCTGAAAAAGGAATTTTATCCGGTATAGCAGAATTTATTCAACAGTGCTGTCGCTGACTGCCCGTTTATAGGAAAAACGAGACTGATGCGAGTAAAACTGAAGTTTTTTAAGTTTTATATCTATTCTCACAAAGTGATTCGCCCCAGAAAAAAACAATAAAAATGTCGCTAAAATGACTGACATTTTCCATATTATTAGCGTTTTTTCGGAATTTTTTGATAAAACAATTTTTCTTATTTCCGTTAAAATCCACATATAATGATTTAAAAAAATATGGATAAGAGAAACAAAAAACTACATAATAATAAAAAAGTGAATATTTTTTGTAAAAGCACAGTTTCAGGTTGTTTATAACATAGTTTATGATAGAAACGAAACTAAGGCAGTTACCTGTAACTGCGGGGGCGTTTATTTAAAGGCAGTCGTACTGGCTGCGGGGATTTGTACGGCGTTTTTGCGTAACTTTTTTTAAACGAAATATCTACAAATTGGGTGACGCTGTTGAATTACATTGTCGGAAGTGCTCGGCACAGGTTTTTAAAACTGGCTGTCTATTTCTTGTGGTCTATTTTCCACAAAATTTTTGGAAGACACCTTTTTTCTACTCATGAAAAAACTGCTGCAGTTGTCGTTGTCGAAAACTGTATAGTTTGCTCGGTAACTCGTTTGTTCTCCGGGAACTTTATGCATAGTGCGGTAACTGTATCTGTTTATTGCAGAAACGTTCTACGCGTTGCTATTCGTTCCTGTTCGAGGCTGCTTGGTGAAGGTTCTCGGTGGTTTCGAAGGAGGATGATTTTTATCCTTACCGAAAAACATAAGAGGACATTTGTTGCTTGCTTCTGCTTGGAGTGACAAGCACCAAACACTGGCATTGCGTCTCCGGTTTAGTCTGTAATTGGCCGGATTCTATCCAAAAAAACAACCGTAGGTAGAGTACATAGTAACAGCACGCTACCCTCTTCCTTTTCGCTCTCTTTTTCTTGAAAACGATATTACATTTCGCGGGAATTACCATGTATAAGAAAGCCACCTTTCTGAGCAATTTTGTATCAAAAACTGTCACCTGGATTGTGGCATTTTTGTATATTTGTTCAACTTTTCTATCTGTGGTGACGCCTGCAGAAGCAGCAAAAAACAGCTATAATAACGCGCGTAATAATTATACCGCCGGTGACTATTCTTCGGATAATTATAGAGGCGATCATTTAGAGCAAAATGATGGCGAAAGTAGTTATAGCGGCGCGCCAGTGATGACGCGAAGTTATGTGTTAACGGCTGACGATACACTTGAGGCGATCGCAAAGCGGTATAATCTGAGTGTGGAGGGGCTGCGACAACTCAATCAGAACAGATTTTTTAGAACAGGTTTTGCTAATGCAAAAGCGGGCGACACGGTCGATGTACCAGTGGCGCCAGTTTCGGATGAAATGGCCCGTTATCTGGAAGGTCGGGACACACGAAACGGAAATTTTGCTTCGATAGCATCTCAGGCAGGGCAGTTTTTGGCAAATGGAGGTCATAGCGCTGAGCTTGAATCCATGGCGAGCGGATATCTGATCGGGCGCGCAAATAATGCTATAAATCAATGGTTCAACCAATATGGGACATCGCGTATCCAGTTGAATATTGATGACGATTTTTCGCTCAAAAATTCGCAGTTTGAGATGTTATTACCTTTATATGATAAAGGCAGTAATCTCGTTTTTACCCAATCTTCAATTCATAGGACAGATGATCGTACGCAAACCAATTTAGGCCTCGGATATAGATATTTTGCACCCGATTTCATGTTGGGTGGAAATGCTTTTTGGGATTACGATATTTCTCGTTCTCATTCCCGTATGGGCTTGGGGTTGGAATATTGGCGTGACTATTTGAAAGTCAGTTTGAACGGTTATTATCGTCTGTCCGACTGGCGTCATTCATCCGATCTTGATGATTATTATGAACGTCCGGCAAATGGTTGGGATATTCGTGCGGAAGGCTATCTGCCTTCCTTTCCTCAACTCGGTATGAAATTAAACTTCGAACAGTATTATGGCAAGGAAGTTGGTCTTTTTGGTAAAGACAGTCGTCAGAAGAACCCTTATGCCGTTACTGTCGGTGCTACTTATACACCATTTCCGCTCATGACATTCGATCTTGAGCATAAACGCGGAGGAAACGGAAACAACGATACAAGATTGGGGTTTGAGCTCAATTATCGTTTTGGGGTTCCGTTGTCAAAACAGCTGGATCCTGATGCTGTCGATAATATGCGTACTCTTGCGGGGAGTCGTTATGATCTGGTCAACCGTAACAACAACATTGTTCTAGAATATAAAAAAGAAGAAGTAATCCGTTTGTCTATGGCCGGCCATATTTCCGGCTATTATAATGAAACCCGTTCGCTGGGTATTTCTGTCGAGTCTAAATATGACGTTTCAGATGTCAACGTCATGGCTCCAGCTTTAATTGCAGCCGGTGGTAAAATTATTAGAGGTGCGGGAAGAAGCGATTATTCTGTAGTTCTTCCACCTTATCAAAAAGTTGGCTCGAATGATTATACTGTAACCGCCATTGCGACAGATGTGAAAGGTCATAGCTCTGCGCTGGTATCAACTATTGTTACAGTCATTCCTTTCAAAGTGGATAATGCGAATAGTACGTTTACTCCAGCCGAAACTACATTGCCAGCCGATGAAGTTTCGAATGTTGTTCTGACGTTGTCTTTGCAGACTTCAAAAGGAACGCCTTCAGATATTGATGTGACTGAAATAAAGCTGGATGTTCAGGGAAGAAAGACGGCTAAAGTCGATCAATATTTCAAGCGTGTAAGTCCGGGGATTTATGAACTTACAGTGACTGCTGGTACTGGCGTCGAGACTTTAATTTTAACGCCATCTGTAGGCGATGAGCGGTTACCTTCGGCTAAAGTTAACTTTGTGCCGGATATAACGACGGCCCGCACGACCGATATAGCGGTTGTTGGCGATGGAAAAAGCAAAGTAGCTGATGGCGTCAATTATTTTGAATTCAACGCTACTGTTCGTGATGAGCAGGGGAATCTCGTTCCTGATGCTGTGGTCAATTGGTCACAAAACAAGGGAACTGATGTTATATTATCCGCTGAAGCCAATGGCGCGTCATCATCTTCTATGAGAGCAGGTAATGACGTTACCAGTAAAACAAATCAAAGAGGTATCGCTGTTATGCGTTTGGTCAGCACGACCAAAGCTGCATATGATATTTTGGTAAGTGCAAACGTACTTAACGATTCAAACGTCGTTACTGCTGCACCTGTTAGTTTTACTTCCGGTAGTACACCTGCATTTGGCGATGGCAAGTCGACCTTCACGGCAGATAAATTGCTTGTGAAAGCGAATGATGAAGATACATCAACCCTGACATTTACTGCCAAGGATGAATATGGCAACGGGATCAAAGATCTTGAAAGTAGATTGATTTTTGCGGTTTCCTCAGGAAATGCAGATGGTGTTACGATCAGCGCAGTTACCAAGACTGAAGACGATGGTGTCTATAAAGGGACATTGAAAGGAACTTTGGCGGGAGCCTATAAGATTGTTCCAATGCTTGATGGAACAGCGGTTGGTTCATTAGCGGTCAACATCACTTTGACATCGGATGGTAACCTGCCGGATA
>CAMLLT010000213.1 GCA_946480935.1 uncultured Bartonella sp.
TCGGCTGTGGAAACAGCAGCATCTGCCATGGCGCTTCCCTGTTATGCCGATGATGCACGCTCGCTTGAAGGACTGATTGATCAGGTTCTTGGTGAATATCACCTTGCTATTTCGCTTGAAGCAAGAAAATGGCTCAAAGAAAGTTTGGGGGGCGACCGGCTTATCTCGCGCAGTGAATTGGACAAGCTTTGCCTTTACGCAATGGGTAAAGACGAGATTACGCTTGATGACGTAAAAGCTGCCGTGAGTGATGTAAGCGGCCTCACTTATGATGAAATGATTGATGCTGTGCTCATAGGTGATCTTGTCGGCTTCAACAACCGTTTCGACCGTCAGGTTGCAACCGGCAACGCACTTTTTTTGATATTAAGCGCAGCCGAGAGACAATTCCAACAATTGCAACTTTTGCGCCAGCAAGTGGAAGTCGAGGGAAAGACACCCTCTTCCGCCATTGCTTCCGCGCGTCCGCCTATTTTCTTTCGCCGACAAAAGATCATTGAACAGGCACTCACCCGCTGGACATTGAAGCGGATTGCGGAAGCCATGGAACGGCTACAAAAAGCTGTTCTTGAAAGCAGAGAAAATACTGCCCTTGCCGAACCGATTATCCGGCAGGCACTTCTGGCGCTTGCTGTTCAATCAAGGCGCCAGAACTAGAGTCCGATTTTAAACAAAACCTCTAACTGCGCTTGACGTGTTCGATATAAAGTTCGCGCAAGCGCATTGTTACTTTTCCGGGCTTACCATCGCCAATTTTACGCCCGTCCACGCTCAAAACAGGAGCGGCAAAATTGGTGGTCGAGGTAATCAGCGCTTCACTGGCAGCATAGGTTTCTTCCAATGTAAAAAGCCGTTCTTCGACATTAATGCCGTTTTTGCGCGCAAGTTCGAGAATCGTACCGCGGGTAATACCGGGCAAAATGGAGTGATCCAACTGACGGGTTATGAGTGTTCCCTGACGATCGACAATGAAGAAATTGGACGAGGTTGCTTCGGTCAAATAGCCATCCTCGACATAAACAGCATCGTCAACGCCCTCGGCATGGGCGTGAGTCTTGGTCAATGACGAATAAAGAAGTTGCGTTGTCTTGATGTCGCGGCGGCACCAGCGGCCTTCTTTCACCGATATCATTTTCAACTGCGGCATTTTTTGAAGATTTTTGACAATGCCTGTCTGGGTGAACATGAAAAGGCAGGGCTTCAATTCGCTATTGTCATAAACAAAATTACGATCACCGGCGCCACGCGAAACCTGAAGATAGACAGTGCCGTTATCAAGACCGTTTCGTTTGATAAGCTCGCGATGAATATCGAGAAATTCATCTCTATCCACGTTGAATTCTATCTCCAGCGCTTTCAGAGAATTTTTCAGCCTTTTGATATGTCCATCAAAGTCGAGAAACTTTCCGTCAAGAAAAGAGGTAACTTCATAAACGGAATCGGCAAACATGACAGACCTGTCAAAAATCGAAATCCGGGCATTTGTTTCATCAAACCAATCGCCGTTGACATAAACGGTGCGTGTCATCGTATTTTAACCTCTTCAACATCATTCACCAGCGGAAAAGATTTATCCTGCAGGAGAGAATCCGGCTTTTCCGGTTTTAGAAAACAGAAGCCTTCCATTCTTTCCGGACGATTATTTTCCGCGTTTAAAAATCACTATGGAATTTTGGCTGAACTTAAGGCAGATTTGACCGGGCAGCAATAGCCGAGATGTCGCGGCCAATCAATTCATGCCGCTTTTTTTCATGAGGAAAATATCCGATGGCAGAACCGATCGCTTTTGTCAGCCGTAGTGCACCAACTGAAAGGGATAACTGGTTAAAAGTCCTTTCCGAAAATTTGGGCGATGAAAAGATTGTAGACTTCAACGATTTGAAACCGGAAGATTATGGTGCAGTCGAACTTGCCATTGTTGCAAACCCCGATCCCGACCAATTGAAAAAACTCAAAAATCTGAAATGGATACAAAGCCTGTGGGCAGGTGTCGAACGCATGGTGAAGGAATTACCCGAAAATGCACCACCGATTGTCCGGCTTATTGATCCCGCTTTGACCGAAGCCATGGCCGAAGCTGTTCTTGCATGGACGCTTTATTTAACCCGCGATATGCCGCGCTATCATCGCCAACAACAAAAGCGACTCTGGCAAGCGCATAGCTATAAACCAGCCTCACAATGGAAAATCGGCCTTCTCGGTTTAGGTGAATTGGGAAGAGCTGCGGCCAAATTGCTGACACTTACCGGATTTCAGGTAAAGGGTTGGTCAAAGAGCCAAAAGACACTTGATAATGTCACATGTTTTAGTGGAAGAGCCGGTTTTATGCGACTGATTGAAACAAGTGATATTGTCGTTCTGCTTATACCGCTCACCAATGAAACAACAGGGCTTCTTAAAAAGAATGAATTTGCCCATATGAAAAAGGGAGCAAGCCTTATCAATTTTTCCAGAGGGCCTGTTATTAATACTGATGCTCTTGTTGATGCTCTTAATAAACATGAGCTTGATCACGCGGTTCTTGACGTTTTCGATCAGGAACCTTTGCCGGCCGATTCCCCTTTATGGCAAAATGAACATATAACCGTGCTCCCCCACATTTCGGCTCCAACAAATAAAGAAAGTGCTGCAAAAATTGTGGCAAAAAATATAGCTCATTGGAGAAAAACCGGAAACTTGCCGACCGTAGTCAACCGGATGCGCGGCTATTAATCGGCCACTCGAATAGTTGTTCGATAAACCACCATAAAAACCACCAAAACCGGCTTTAGAAAAATTGGCGTGGAAACCTTGCTTTCGTCATGAACGTTATATAGTTAATCTATATAGCAGAATGGTATATCTATGTCGGTCAAAGCAACCTTATCTTTCACAGAAGATCATATCGGCTCGGTCGGGCGGGAACGCATCAAGCTTCTTGAGGCCGTCGGCCGTGAAGGTTCGATTTCTGCCGCCGCCCGTTCTGTCGGGCTTAGCTACAAAGCGGCATGGGATGGCATTAGCGCCATGCAAAACCTCGTTGCAAAACCGCTCTTGAAAAAGAACATCGGCGGGAAAAATGGCGGTGGTGCTACCCTGACGCCGGAAGCGCTAAAACTCATCGAAACTTTTCACCATCTTGAAACCGGACTTGCCACGATGATGAAGCAAGCCTCCGATAATCTGTCGGAAATAGGTTTGAGTTCGACAGGGCTTTTACAAGGTTTCATGATGAGAACCTCGGCGCGCAATGTTTTATCGGGTCATATTTTATCCATCAAAAGTGCGCCACCAGCAGCATTTGTAACCATCGGTATTTCCCGAAAAATCGAAATCAGAGCCGAAATTACCGAAAAAAGTGTCGAACGGCTTGGACTTGTCAATGGGCGGCAGGTCGCGGCTCTTATCAAAGCACCCTTTGTGAGGGTCGTACCTTTTGAAGACAAGGAAGATTTTTCTGAACAAAACCGGATTCCGGGAATTTTAGAGTCGATAACGATTGGCACAAAAAGCGTCGAGCTTGGCGTTGAAATTGGTGAAGACAAAACATTGATTGCAACAACCCGACCGGACGACCCCGCACTTAAAGGACTTATGGCCAATCAACCTGTTATTGCGCTTATCAAGGCTGAAAACATCATTATTGCAACATGTTAGGAGAAGGCAATGAAATCCGAACTCGCTTTATCGATAGGTCTGTTGCTGGCAAGTGTAACCTTTGCCCATGCCGGTGAAACCGTTGTTGCGGTGGCTGCCAATTTTACCGAACCCGTCAAGGAAATTGCCGAACAATTTAAAGAAAAGACCGGACACACGGCAACACTTTCATTCGGTGCTACCGGTAATTTCTATACACAGATAAAGAATGGTGCTCCTTTCGAGGTATTTCTTGCAGCCGATACCGAAAGGCCAACCAAGGCCGTTGAAGAAGGCTATGGTGTCAAAGGAACAGAATTTACCTATGCAATCGGCACATTGGTGTTGTGGAGTGCAAAAGATGACCTTGTAAAGGGTCCTGAAACTTTGACGGATAGCAAAATCACTCACATTTCCTTCTGCAATCCCGATGCTGCCCCTTATGGCAAGGCGGCTGTCGAAACCATGGATGCGCTCAAAGTTCATGACAAAATCAAGGACAAACTTGTCGAAGGACAAAACATTTCGCAAGCCTACCAGTTTGTCAAAACCGGAAATGCCGAAATCGGCTTTGTCGCTCTTTCGCAGATTAT
>CAMLLT010000214.1 GCA_946480935.1 uncultured Bartonella sp.
CGCGAATTTTCATCAACTGCCGAAAAGAGCATTTCACGGGCAGGGCGGGCAAGTGCATATTCTCCCACACGCCGCAATATCATCGCGATTGCCAAAATCGGAAAACAATAGAATATGCCAAGCAGTCCAAACAGGATCACCATCATGACAGGCAAGCTTACAAGCAAGAATGTCACGCCGAATTTTTTTGCAATGCGGGCAGTAACGAACATCTGGATAAGAATGGACGAGGTTTGCACAACCGTATCCATAATGGAAAAAAACTGTGTCTGTTCAGCAGGATTGCTAAAGGTAGCCTGAACAAGGCGCGCCTGCGCGTAATAAAGAAAGGTGGTTCCGGCCGAGGTGAAAATGGCATAAACGGCAATTTGGCGGAGATAAGGCGATTGCACAATGAGTTTCAAGCCAATCCATATGCCCGAATAGGTTTCACTCTTTTCTTTTTCCGACGCGGTCATTCCAGGCTTGTCTTGTTTCATGTCTTTGCCGCGGCCGAAATCATTTCGCCAGTGCACGAGAAAAAGCCAGAGAAAAAGCGTTGATAAAAACAGCGCTGTCGAAATTAAAAGAAGCCCCGCATAGCCCACTTTTTCAACCATAAATGCGCTTATTAACGGGCCGGTTATGCCGCCAAGGCTTGCGCCTGCCGATAGGGGGCCAAACAGGCGCTGTGCCTGTTCTTTGGTAAAAACCTCGGCCAAAAAGCTCCATGTGAGGGAAATAACAAACAGGTTATAAACCGAAACCCAGACAAAGAATGCGCGCCCCACCCAGACGCTGCCGCTATTATAATAAAGGCTTAGCGTAAAGCCGAGCATAATAAGACTACAAAAAAGCGTCGAATAGATGAAGAGATTGGTCTTTTTAATTTTCTGGCTGATAAAGCCGAAAATGGGCACAACGAGAAACATGGCACAAAAAGTGGCAGTAAAAAGCCATGAGAGATGATCGACACCACCGGCAATGCCGAATGTTTCTCGCACCGGTCGCAACATGAAATAGCTGCAAAAGACGAGAAAAAGCGTGAAAAAGCCGCCCAAAAAAGCAACTGTTTCATGCGCTTTTAGCGCGAACAGACGTTCAAATATATGTTGCAGCTTGTTTATCATTATAGGCCAAGGTGTTTACGCAATTTATCTGCCGGAAGGTGGGCACGAAAACCCCGGCTTGCCGGGGGCGAAAAATATGCGCTGTTTCAAGTTTTCCGGTCATGACAGGTTTGCAACCGGTTTCGCGCACAAGCTCTGCCACAACGTCCAATGCTTTTTCATCGTCACTTGCCATCGGCATACCAACAGCTTTTATCTTTTTATTGAAACAATCTTCAATTACCGTGGTGTCAACCGCCGAAAAAGCACGGACAAGGCGCACATACGGCACATATTTTTTTACCGTTTCGGCAACGCCGTTTTTCTTTGCTTCAATTGAAAGAGGCTCTAAATCTCCTCCCCACAAAGGCGGGTTTGTCGCATCAATAACAATTTTCCCCTTCATTTCAGCGGCAAAATCTTTGCCGATTTGAGGCCAGGCTGAAAACGGCACTGCAACAAGGATAACATCACCAAATTGAGCCGCCTGGCGCGGTGTGCCGACTGAAGCTTTGTCTCCAAGCGGGTTTGTCAGGCGCCGCAACTCATCCGGATGGCGCGAAGAAAACATCACCGAATGGCCGGATTTCACAAGGAGGGTTGCAACGGTTCCGCCAAGCGAGCCGGCGCCAATGACCCCGATTTTAAGATTTTTGACATCAGCTTCCGTTTTTGTTGCGGGGCTATCGTTTACTGTTTCCGCTTTGGATGAATTTGAAGCTTTACCCGCCGAATTTTCGGTATTTTGCGAAAAAGCTTTTGAAAGCGAAAAAATCTCGGCAAGAGACAGAGCCAAAGCGGATTTTAATATAAAACGACGATCAAGAGACATGTTGAACCTTCTTGTCTTGAACCTTGTTCTCCAGAGGGGGAAACTTTCTTGCTCAAATCGGGAAAGCCTTATCAAGTCGGGCGAGATCTTCTTCATCAAGATGAAGAGAAAGTGCGGCGCTGTTTTCACGGCAATGTGCAGGCGAACCTGATTGGGGAATGGAAATGGTAAAATTGTTTCTGATTGTCCAGCCGATTGCGATTGCCGCAGCAGTCATATGATGTTTTTGCGCAATGTCTTTTAACACCGCATTTTGCAAAAGCGGGGTTTTGCCCGAACCAAGCGGTGAATAGGCCATAATCGGCATAGCGTTATTTTTTGACCAATCGAGAAGGCCACCTTCGATAGAGCGGTCGACAAGTGAATATTCCACCTGATTGGTTGCGCATTGGTCACCTTTTTCAAGGCTGAAAAGATCATTCATGTCATTAATGGAAAAATTGGAAACGCCCCAATCGACAATGGCACCTTCGCTTTTTAATTCTTCAAAGGTATCAACCACAGTTTTGAGGTTTGAAATTCCGCCACGCCAATGCAAAAGATAAAGATCCATCTGCTTTAATCCCAAGCGTTGAAGGCTGTTTTTGCAGGCATTGCGAATGTCTTCGGCTTTTGTTGCGTGCGAAGGCATGACTTTTGAAACGATATAAGGTTTTGTTCCGGTTTTTTTTATAACACGGCCAACCATTTCTTCAGCTTTACCGGAACTATAAAGCTCGGCGGTATCAATCAGATTCATGCCAAGATCAAGACCGGTTGCAAGCGCTTCCTCTTCTTGTTCGAGAGGGCGTTGACCGGCTGCAAGTGTCCATGTTCCCATGCCAAGCGTCGGGATCATCCGGCCGGTTTTAAGACGGATTGGAGGGTTTTTTATAGCTGTGGCTTGTGTATTTGCCGAAATTGTCGGACCAAGCATGAAAGCTGCACCACAGGCGATAGCAAATTGTCGACGTGTTATGTCCATTCTAGCGCCTTTCCTGTTTTTGTAGAGAGCAAGTATAACCGAGCTTTCAAAAACGAAAAAGGTATTATTGTTCATTTGAGCGATGAATGAAAATCATGAATGATCGGGGAGAAACAGAATTTTTATCAAGCCACGCTTTAGAGGCTGAAAAGCTTCTCATGAGGTCACAAGGTTCTCGAAAAAAAGCCGTTTCGACAGATGAAAGTCTCGAAATTCTGTTTAATTGCAGCGGCAATTTGACAAAACGTCACGCAAAATAACTTTTTTAAATAAATCAAAAATGGAGCATATGTTGAAATATAAAAATATTTATTTGGAAGAAACATATGGTCTGATGGTCTGATTAAAATCCGAGATTATTTTATAGGCCTCTTCCTGTGTTTTCAAATTAGAAAAGGATAATATTAATCCGCTCAAATCTCTTCTTTCGATTTGACGGTTTGAAATGCATCCAATTCCAAAATTTTCTTTTTGTGCAATTGTTATTAATTCCAGATCGTCACACTCAACACGATTTTTGCATAGTAACAATGTGTTAAGTCCGTGATTGAAATTTTTTACATGGAATATGTCGGAAACATATCTATTCAATGCATTTTGCAAAAATATTTGTCTTTTTTTATAATTAAGCCTCATTTTGTTCAAATGTTTGGCAAAATTACCAGAATCCATAAATTCGGATAATACAGATTGGGTTAATATTGGAAATCCATCTATCCATTTTTGATAAAAATCGGTTATTTTCGGAACCATATACTTTGGAACAATAAAATAGCCCAATCGTAAGTCAGGATTAATTAATTTACTGAAACTACCAATATAGATTATATTGGCTTTTCTATGATTATTGAGACTGGCAAGAGCCGGCAATGGTTTGTTATCATATCGGAATTCACTATCGTAATCATCTTCTATTATAAATGTACCATTTTTCTCAGACCAATCTAATAATGTATTGCGATTATCATCTCCCAGAACGTAGCCGAGAGGGCTTTGATGATTGGCTGTGACGATAATAAATTTAACGTCAGGATGGTTTTTTAAAGCATCTGAGATTTGCATTCCGTTATGATCGACAGGAACAGCGACAATATGTGTACCCGAACTTTTAACAATATCCAAAGCGGGCGGAAAACACGGGTCTTCTAAAAATACTGTGTCTTCCGGTTCACTTAGAGCTTGCATAATGAGATTCAAAGCGCCGCGAAAGCCGCTACTGATGAAGACCTGATCGGGTTCACAAACGATTCCACGGGACAGCCCGACGTAACGTGTGATGCTTTCTTTTAATTTTT
>CAMLLT010000215.1 GCA_946480935.1 uncultured Bartonella sp.
AATGTTCAAAAGGCATGTAAAGAAAGCCGCGCAATTCGGGAGCAATTCTTTGATCAGCATGGTTTTCAAGAGCAAGCTGTGCGGTTTTGCGGGCATCATTATCGCTGCAATAAGCCCTGGGGTCGTCACGGAACATGTAGCGGGGAAATTGATCCAGTATGATTGTCAGAGCCAGAAGACCTTCATCGCTTTCCAGCCAATGTTTCAGGCGTCCCGTAAGAGCAGTACGCCAAAGCGTCAGAAAATTCTCGCGTATGAGCGCGTCAAATTGTTCGTCCTGACCAAACCATTTATCTTGACCGGCATCGAGCCAAAAAGAAATAATCTCAACCGGTGTAATTTGTAGTTTACCCATTGACGCACCCCTCGAACGTTGGGTCTTATGAAACATTACGTTGTGAATCACTGTATTATGTATCCAACTTTCTTAAATTAAAAGACAATAAAAAAGGTTTTATTATGGTATTTTCAATTTATGGCAGGCTAATTAACAGTTTATAATAATTATAGATAGCTTCATACAGCTTATCGTCTGTTTGTAGACTTAGTAAAACAGCAATTTAAGGCTATTATTCCAAATCACCTCCCTTTTTTCGTGAATGGGGTGAATATCGATAAAGAGGTGTCGAGGTGTCGGGATTTTTGATTTCAGCTTTTGCCATTAAATCCAGAGAGCACATGGATTTCATAAGCTTTTTGCTTTCCGGTTATAATAAACGCGGCCAAATCGATATTTTTCTTAATTTCGTTCTTTGATTTTTTCCTGTGTTTACAATGGAATGTATGATTATTCACGCCTTCACATGAGAGATCTTGATAAACTCGTCATCGAACTATTTTAACAAAGAGAAAGGCGTAGCTTTCGTCAAAAGAAGAATTTTTCAAGCGGAACAAATGCTTCAAGCTTGAAGGTGACAGTGCGTCCATCGGGTTATCCTGCGTGAAGATTTGAAAAATCGAACGACTGGAAAATGTTTTGAAATGATTCCCGATTTTTTAAATGGGAAAAAGTCGGAACGAAAAAACAAGACCGGAAGAAATGTCGTACCGTTAATATAATGCCATGTTTTTGTAATATTTAACAATTTGAAAAATAATAGTTTTTTATCTTTAATCACGGTTTCGTGAACGCCCCACAGAGATGTGACTGGCATCATTGTCCAAGCGTTCTTAACTGAATTTCATAAAAGGGATTTCGAAGATAGTCGAAACAATCCCGAAATCGGAAAACCAGTTTTCAGATGGCAGTTTTCCGACAAAAAGAAAAGGAGAGTTTATTATGAAAAGATTAATGCTTGTTGCTGCTGCTTTGTTATTAGGTGCTAGCAGTGCTTTCGCTGGTAATGGTTTTGGCGATGGTAGCCGGGTTAACCACTATGTCATCGGTCATTCTGGCAATGTTCCGAGTGATCAATTCAAAGGTAATAGTAAAGAAAAAGCCTACTTCTATCGTGGCGATGGTTCGGTTGAGGACTCCTACTATCCGGGGCGTCATCTGAACTCTCCTGTTTCCCGGCATGGTGTGAGTGATCAGGAAATGCATAACTTTGGTGATGGTTCGCCAGTAAATCATAATATGTAATTTCATCATCGTTACGATTTTTGAAAACCCGGAGGAATTCCCTCCGGGTTTTTATTTGCGATTTTTGTATTTGGCCGTTAAAACATAGGAAAATATTGTTAAAAGAACGGGAGATCTACCAAATGCCGAGAGTTCTGATATTGGGTGCAGGTGGTATCGGCGGCTATTTTGGTGGTCGTCTGGTAGAGGCGGGAAAAGACGTTACTTTTCTGGTTCGCCCGAAAAGGCAACATATACTTGCCGAACATGGCTTGCGTATTGAAAGTCCGGCGGGGAACGTGACCGAGCAGGTCAATACCGTTACGGATGAAGAACTTTCCGTTCAAATTGCACAAGGCAAAGTCTATGACTATGTCTTTCTCACCGCAAAAGCCTATGATCTTGATAGTGCAATCAAATCGATACGCCCTGCTATAGGCAAGAACACTGTTCTTATACCAGCCTTGAATGGCTTGGCTCATATTGACCGTCTGAATAACGAATTCGATCATAATAATGTCATGGCGGGTTCGGTTATCATCCAATCAACACTCACAGCAGATGGGGTTGTGTTACACTTGAATGATGATGCATTTGGCGTTTTCGGTCCCCAACAAGGTGGAGAAGACCCGCGTGTGGCGCTTTTTGCGAGCCTTTTTGACAAAGCCAAAGGGGTGGATGTGCGCGCGGTACCGAATGCCATGCAGCGTATGTGGAACAAGTGGGTGCGTCTTGCTACGCTTGCCGGAATGACATGTCTGATGCGGGCCAATGTCGGTGAAATCAACCGTGCTCCGGGCGGACAGGAAGCCATGATGGATTTTCTGAACAAAAATAGCCAGATAGCAAAGGCTGCCGGTTTTCCGCTTGAAGAGGGCGCAAGCAACGATATCGGCATTTTTTTCAAAGACCTCCATTCTTTGGCGACCGCATCCATGTTACGCGACATTGAAGGAGGCCACCCGACAGAAGGTGATCACATCTTGGGCGATCTATTGAATCGCGCCCAGCATTTCGGTATCAAGCATCCGCTTCTTTCATTGGCTTATACCAATGTCAAAGCCTATGAAGAGCGGCGTTTATCGGGGCGTGACCAAACAAAATAGCAAAGATGAAAGTCACCAAAATAAAAGCTGAAGATTGGTGACGTTTCTATTCATGACAAAAAGTCCGGACAGTGTCGTCAACTTTTGTAATGGGTGATTGCTTTCGCTCGACCACCCATATCTTTATTCCGCTTCCCGAAAATTGCTTGAATTGGGAATATCGGATAGAGCAGGGTTTTGACCGGTGACAAGATTATCAACCGGAAGAGTGCTTTTTCGGAGTTTGAAAAGCGGCTATGCGAAACTCAAAAATGGCTTCAGGAAAAACATAAAAGTCGCCACGTCGGCGAAAGAAAAGTGGAATTCCGCACACAAAAACACGTGCGGGGCAGAAAAAAGGAGCGGCCAAGAAATCGCTACCCCTTTTAAATTCATTCTGGCTGTCAAATATCAGGGCAAGGTTTCACGATGCCAATCGATTGAAAGCTGTTCTTTGAATGCAAAGCGTAAAATATGTTGATCAAAAATACCTTCGATCTTGATTGCTTCAAATTCGTTAGGGGTCGTGATCTGCACTACCAGCGATGCTTTTTCCGCAAACATATCAACAGTCACATCATCCGAAAAAGGAATATGGGCTTCCTTTTCCGAAAATGTCGTATCGGGAAATTTATGACTCCAATGTTTTGCAAGTTGTTGAAGATATTTGCTGGCATTTTCGGTTTCGATAATTGCGCGGGAACGGATTGTCATTGTGTGGTCCTTCGATTTCGCTTGTCCGTAATGATGCATAGATAGGAATTCCAACCGGATTGAGCTATAGGCTTTCTCAAAAAAACAACCTCATCACTATCAATCCGCTTGGCCGATGTCCGGACTGACTTGGCTGATGTGCATGGGAAAGAGATAGACACCGGCATTTGACCTTATCTTAAAAGCAGAAAGTCTTAAAAGCAGAAAGAAAAGTCGAAAAACAAAAACCGGCTTCAAGGTGTAGCACCTCTTGCCGGTTTTGAAAGATGAATATTATCCGTTTGGTCTTTCGCTACTTGTTTAATAGACAAACGGTTTATTCGTTCGGCTTATTCGGCAGGCTTGAATTCTGCTTCAATAATCAGATTGACATCGTCGCTTAACGGCCCTTCGAGCTCGCTTACGCCGAATTCACTACGCTTGATGACTGTTTTTGCCGAAAAGCCGAGGGCCGGTTTTTTTGTCATCGGATGGGAAGCGATAGTACCGTTCAAGGTGACATCAAGTACAACCGGCTTGGTGACTCCGTGAAACGTCAAATTGCCGGTAACCTGACCGGTTTTTTCGCCAGTCAATTTGATTGCTGTTGATTGAAAAGAAATAGTCGAGAATTTTTGTGCATCAAAAAACATCTCGCCAGCAATCTCTTCGTTAAATTCGTTGGGTGTTTTGGGATAATTTGTATCAACCGATGTCGGATCGATCGTCACATGCAAAACCGATTTTTCGACATCGTTGGCATCAAGATCGAGTTTTGCATCGATTTTGTCAAAACGACCATAATAATTGGAAAGGCCGAAATGTTTGATGCTCC
>CAMLLT010000216.1 GCA_946480935.1 uncultured Bartonella sp.
TGATCGAGCATGAGCAGATCGTGACGACGCTTCCAAAGGCAAAAGAAATTCGTCCCATTGTCGAGAAATTGGTAACTTTAGGCAAGCGTGGAGGTCTTCATGCACGTCGGCAAGCCATTTCTGCTATTCGTGATGCAAAACAAGTAGCGAAATTGTTCGATACATTGGCACCACGCTATGCTACACGTAATGGCGGTTATCTGCGTATTATGAAGGCCGGTTTCCGTGCCGGTGACAATGCTCCTCTGGCAGTCGTTGAATTTGTTGAACGCGATGTTAATGCCAAGGGTGCTGCAGATAAAGCACGTGTTGAAGCTGCTGCCAAGGAATCAGAAGCCGCTTGATTGGCTTTCATTTGAAAAAATGATTGATAATTAAAAGAAACCCGCTCATTTGGCGGGTTTTTTATTGTCTCAATTTATTTGCGTTTTCATCGGTTTTCTAGAATTCCGTTTTTTGATTGTGAAATTCGGGAAACAACTTTTTTAAACTTTAAAAAATTTGGTATTGTAACTTCATTTTTGGAAAAAGCTTTTTCTTCGTCATGATCGTTCTGCTTTGATATCGCGAGTTTTGCCCGAATTAAAATTATTGCTCGAATTTGCTGTTTTGTAGGTCTGGCGGTAAATAATTCGCTTGCCTATTAAATCTTAATTTGAATGACATGGATGTTCCCAAATCGAAAAATGGAAGAATTTCCAAATGAAACCAATGAATGGTTTTCAACATTGAATATCCGGAATTTTGCTATCACGAAAATATTGCTGAAGAAAATTGAATGCCAATATAAATGCCGAAAATGGCGTAGTCTGTAAAACTAGAAACATCTGCAATTTGAATTGTCTACGATCTTTTTGGCAAATCGTTAAATTGCCGAAGGAGTCTCGGGACTCATCAATATGAATAGAAAATGATTATAAAGGCGATGTATCTAGCCGAGAAAAGCCTGTCTGCACATCGATCATAGCGCGTTGTATTAGCCGCCAGTCATTGAGCTTGGTAAAGAGAATCGCTGGTTTTGTTGCATAGTTGATAGGCTCGCCTCATGAAGAAGATTTGCGTGGTTCTAGTTTTTGTTGGAGGAAATGCCGGGCTTAATCTTCCTGATAGGCGGCCTCGCTGAACCAATGGGCATTATACCCCCGATCTGCAATAAATTCTCTGACCTCGGTTAATCGGAGCAACAGGAGAGGGCTCTTATCGTTATTCATCCGGCCTTCGACATTAGCAGCCAAATAGATTTATCAATTTTATCACAGACACTATGCAGTTTGGAGTTCAAGCTACCTTTAGAGCCGCAGCCAATATGGTGAGGAACATCTCCTTTTTTTAAACGGCGTGCGGCAGTGTGATACGCCTTAAGACACGTTGCGTCGATCATAATGCATCGCGGTTTTGGGCCTTGCCGGATAAGAGGGGGGGGGAGAAATGCGGCCAGATACGCCAAATCATTTCCAACGGATAAAGCAATTATAGAGCGTTTTATTCGGGTGAGCCGAGGGGGCATCTTTCCACTGGAAACCTAGTTTAATGACATAGACAATGCGGCTCATAATGCGCCGCCGGTCATCGGCACACGTTCCTCCGTGTGACAATGGAAAAAGGGCGAGATGCACATTATCCGATCCTTTTTAATGAAAAAAGACAAATTGGTCGCGTGGTTGATAATAAACAGCGATAAGCAACGAATGATTGATTGAAATCGGAAAAGCCTTTTAAGTTCGTTGTTTTTCGTATTGATCCGCGCGACAGAGAAGGGGAGGCCCAACTGGATTTCTGAAAAACTTAAAAATGTTGCCGGAATTATCCTTAAAGTCTTCGTTTCTGAACTTATGGTGGAGCTATTGTATTTTACATTAATGCTGAATTGATAGAGGAACAACAAGTCTGAAATGGGTCAAGAAAATATAAATTAAATATAATCGCTGATGGAGTAAAAACAACAATCGAAGGAACCGCAAAAATGACTCTATAGATAAAAGACACCATGTTCCTTGTCTTTTAAAGAGAATTGATGGAAGAATTTGCAGACGGGAAGCTGGTGACATGCCTTCGTTTCGACTACGCTCTGCTAATTTCTTATATTTCCGGTTTCTTTCACCCAAACAACCCGGTTGATAAATTGGATTTGATATCGTTCTTTTGCCAAAAATTATTAATAAGATAGAAATCGTTTGAATGAATGCCGGTAAGGATTTTACGGTTGCAGAAAAACTATCATCAAAAATCTCGATGGCAAATTGTAAGACACAAACTGGTGTAAGGAAGAGATAATGAAACTTTTGTTTAAGATTATTGCCCTGTGCAGCTTTCTAGTGCTCATTGGACCTCAAGCAAGCTTTGCAGAAGTTCCGCAGTCACAAGCCGAAATCAAATTGAGCTTTGCACCTCTGGTTAAAAAGACAGCGCCGTCTGTCGTGAACGTTTACGCGGCAAGAGTCGTTCGTGCCCGTTCACCTTTTGCCAATGATCCGTTTTTCGAACAATTTTTCGGGCAATCTTTACAAAACGCACCATCGCGCAAGCAATCGTCGCTCGGTTCCGGAGTTATCGTTGATCAAAGCGGACTTATAGTGACGAATTATCATGTTATTCGTGATGCCGATGAAATCAAAGTCGCTTTGTCCGATGGACGTGAATTTGAAAGCAAAGTGATGTTGAAAGATGAGGCGACAGATATTGCAGTTCTGAAAATCACTCCAAAGGGAACTCCCTTTCCGGTTTTACCTTTGGGCGATTCGGATGCCGTTGAAGTGGGCGATCTTGTGCTTGCAATAGGTGATCCGTTCGGCGTGGGGCAGACCGTTACCAGCGGCATTGTTTCAGCACAAGCCCGTACACGTGTCGGCATTTCCGATTTCGACTTTTTTATCCAAACAGATGCCCCGATCAATCCCGGCAATTCGGGCGGCGCATTGATTGATATGCGGGGTGAGCTCATCGGAATCAATACAGCCATCTATTCGCAGTCGGGTGGTTCGGTTGGAATTGGTTTTGCTATTCCGGCTAATCTTGTCAAAAGCGTCGTTGATTCCGTCAAGAGAGGCGAGCAAACATTCGAACCACCTTACATAGGTGCTTCTTTCCAGCGTGTCACTGCCGATGTCGGCGAAGGATTGGGAATGCAACAACCTTATGGCGCGATTATTACTGACGTTGCCAAGGATAGTCCTGCCGAAAAAGCCGGACTGAAAATTGGCGACGTAATTCTGAAGGCTCAGAATGCACGCATAGATAATCCGGATAGTCTCGGCTACCGTTTGATGACAACAGGCATCGGCCATACGCTTGAAATCGAATATTTGAGGGACGGAAAAACCGAGAAGACATCCATTGCTTTGACAGCTATTCCGGAAAATCAGGTTTCCCGTCCGGAAAAACTTGGCGGTAACACTCCCTTCGCAGGCGCTGAAGTTATGACTTTGACCAAGCTGAATGCCCGCCGTTTTCACGTTATGCCGAACACAGCCGGTGTCGTGATTAATGATGTTGAAGATAACAGCAATGCATCCGGTCTGTTTCAGAAGGGGGACATAATACACGGCATTAATGGTGTTGAAATAAAAACAGTTGCCGATTTGAAAAAAGTTCTTTCAAACGGCAATCCGCGTATCTGGCAACTCGAATTCGAGCGCAATGGCATGTTGGTTCGTCAATTTGTGCGTTGAGGTGACAGGTGATTAACGACCTTTTTACATCCGCTACAGATTCCGTGATGGATAAGACCAGGCCGCTTGCTGAAAGAATGCGGCCGCAACACCTATCGGACGTTATTGGTCAGGACCATCTCACAGGGCCGGAAGGTGTGTTAACCAGAATGATTGCATCGGGTTCAATGGGGTCAATGATCTTCTGGGGGCCTCCAGGAACCGGAAAAACAACCGTGGCGCGCCTTCTTGCAAATGAGACGAAATTGGCTTTTGAACAGATCTCGGCTATTTTTTCAGGCGTTGGCGAGCTTAAAAAAGTGTTCGAGAGTGCACGTGCAAGACGTATGTCTGGTAGGCAAACGTTACTTTTTGTTGACGAAATCCATCGTTTTAATCGTGCTCAACAAGACAGTTTTCTGCCGGTTATGGAAGACGGCACAGTGATACTTGTCGGTGCAACGACTGAAAATCCATCATTCGAACTGAATGC
>CAMLLT010000217.1 GCA_946480935.1 uncultured Bartonella sp.
ACTTATACGGATGTGGTCGTAGTAACCCTTCAATATTAGAAAATAAATATGCGTTTAGTACTATAATATTTTTTGCCATCCTATTATAAAACCTCGTTTCGACTTTTTTGTCGGGCGATCGCTATCAACGTGGCGTAATTACCATATGGCGAAAAATTGTTTTTTACGTTTTTCCATTAATTGCATAAGATATATTATGGAACTTTTTCTATCCGGTGGCGGGCTCCGGGAAGCTGATTGTTGATCAAATCTGCAATAAGAAAGCCCGGAGAATAATCAAGCTTTTCATCGATTGCCGTCTCGACACAAATTACTCGTTATGGCCGCCTCAAAGCTCTTTCAGATTTTGTGTATGAAATCGGGATGTAAGACACGGGGTAAATACACTGTAATTAGGAAAATTGCATGGTAATTCGGTTTCTCATTAATTTTTGAGGAATTTTGATTATCCAGCATAATCAATTATATCGAACGCCGGTTACGACGTGTTAGCAAAAACTGGGTCGGCAATGACGGATTAGCATTTTACGTGAATTTTACATGTAACAGAATTTGGGCCAACCAAAGATAATTCGATGCGATACCGGCAACGCTGTTTGAATGCCCCGCAAGAGCAAAATGTTACAGGAAACAAGATTGCCCGACAAATCCCGGATTATAATTAGGACATGGTGTTAATTGCCTCAACTCATTTCAGATTCTTCAAAAAATTGCGCCAACGCAAATAACAAATCAAGGCGGCTTGATCGGTGAATTCCTCTATTCTCTTTTGAAGATCGTAATTTCGAACCATAATCAATGTGCAACCTTAAAAATATACACGATCAAAATTTTTTACGAGACTACTCAACCTCGGATGAGACGAGGTATGACCAATAGACAGACAATTTTATGATATATAAAGCCGGAAATAAAAGATAGGGGTGCCAATAATTGAGCGTTTGAAGAGCTTTTGATATGAATTGACGCTTGTCCCCTTCCCTTTAGACCTTTTGAAATTATGCGCATCAAGCTTTTATTTTGAGTTTTGAACGCGGGAATTTGTAACATTTAACCTAATTTAAAAAATTGTAAGAACCGGCGCATTTTGCGCTTTTGTTTCACAAAGATTGTCGACCGGCACTCAACACCTTGCTTCTGCGTTTCACGATGAACAAAGCGGGTAATCGAGACGAAACAAAAGCTGTTTACGAAACTATCGAAGTTCGCTCCAGTGCTGCAGTCATTTCAGGCAAACAAAATATTATTTTTTCCAAATTGCTTAAGTCAGGACATTCAATTTAATGATTTGAAGAGAAAAAACCCACCGGCATAAAATGACCTGATTGTGCCTTTGATCAATAGGGCTGCAAGGTTTTTCAATAAAAAGACAATTTTCATATATAGCTCGAAATTCGATGCCATATATCGGATTCTGTTTTTTATCGAGAAATTAACCTGTTGAACGACATTTGTTAAAAAATATCTAAATGCACAACGCAAGACACCTGGAGAGTGAAATTCTCATGGGCGTCGAGCTAAATCCTATTCAAACAGGAATTTCGACCAAACATTTTAGGTTAATGCACACTGTTGTATTTGCGTATTTATAACCGTTTATATCGTCTATCCACATTAAGGTAAAACAATCAGACTATGGATAAAACAAGCCAGTTATTTCCGGACAAACTTCCACTTTATAAATTATAGCGCGTGAAAAACGTTTAAATGCTTGTAGAACATTAATAGAACATATAGTGTATGTTCTGGTTTTGTTTCTCATTGATTCGTGTTATTGGAGAGTTTTATGTTAACCCGCAAGCAGTATGAATTGCTTCTGTTTATTCATAACCGCCTAAAAGAAACCGGTATTCCCCCTTCATATGACGAGATGAAAGAAGCATTGGACCTGGCATCGAAGTCGGGTATTCACCGGTTGATTACAGCTTTGGAAGAACGTGGTTTCATTCGTCGCCTTCCTAATCGGGCACGTGCTTTGGAAGTTCTGAAACTGCCTGAATCCATGGTACCTCCGATAAATACTGTGCGTAAATTTTCGCCAAATGTCATAGTAGGCACGAAGAACAAACCCTTTAAAAATATCATTGCGAAAGAGCTTAATGACGGAGAAAGTGGTCCGGCAGCCAATGTAAATGTTCCGGTAATGGGACGTATCGCTGCAGGAGTTCCTATCTCGGCAATTCAAAACCAGACCAACATGCTTTCATTGCCTCCGGATATGGTTGGGAGCGGTGAACATTATGCTCTGGAAGTTAAAGGGGATTCCATGATCAATGCCGGAATTTTTGATGGCGATACGGTGATTATCAAACGTGGAAACACAGCAAATCCGGGAGAAATTATTGTTGCTCTCGTCGACGATGAGGAAGCAACGCTGAAACGTTATAGAAGAAAAGGTGCCTCAATTGCTCTTGAAGCAGCCAATCCTGCCTATGAGACAAGAATATTCGGTCCGGACCGTATCAAAATTCAAGGAAAACTGGTCGGGTTGATACGACGCTATTGACGGGTTGATAAGGCGCTATCTGTTAGCATAATCCAGCTCATGAACGATGTCAGTCGGCTCACTCTGTTTAAGATGGATAATTGACGAAAGTTTAATGTTGATAATTATCGAAGCTGTTTAAAATGACCGGTTTTTGACAACGATGTTTACCACAGGAACTATCACAAATTGGTCGCTCAACCAATAAGCGTGAAATTTGGTACCAGTTTATGCGTCTTTGTGGCAGTCCGGTGATGTCGTGACGATCAATAACAAGGATTGATTGTTTTTGACCGTGATGTTTATGGTGTTTTCAGCGTTTGGGGCTTGCCTTTTTAATAAAAGAGATTAGGCCACCACAAAACGTGTTTTGGAATTTTGGATATTTGCAGGAAAAAATATGTCAGCTCCACGTGTCAGTTTTGTATCTTTGGGGTGCCCTAAAGCACTGGTAGATTCTGAACGCATTATAACAAAATTACGGTCTGAAGGTTACGAGATCGCCCCCAAGCATGACGGTGCCGATCTGGTAATTGTCAATACATGTGCCTTTATCGATTCTGCACGCAATGAATCGCTCGCCAATATTGGCGAAGCTTTGAACAAAAATGGTAAAGTCATAGTGACTGGCTGCCTCGGTGCAGAACCTGAGGTGGTGACCAGAACTTATCCGAACGTCTTGGCGATAACCGGACCACAAGCTTATGAAAGCGTGATGGAAGCAGTTCATAAGGTTGCTCCACCTGTTCATGATCCTTTTGTTGATCTTGTTCCACCGCAAGGCATTCGTTTGACACCTCGTCATTATGCTTATTTGAAAATATCCGAAGGTTGTTCTAATCATTGTAGCTTCTGCATTATTCCCCAGTTGCGCGGAAAGCTCGTATCGCGACCAGCATCCAATATTTTACGAGAAGCAGAAAGACTGGTAAACGCTGGCGTAAAGGAATTACTGGTCATTTCGCAAGATACGAGTGCTTACGGGCAGGATCTGAAATATAGCGAAAGTGTCTGGAAAGACCATTCGGTGCGGGCCCGTTTTTATGATCTTGCCAAAGAACTTGGAGAGCTGGGTGTCTGGGTCCGTATGCACTATGTATACCCCTACCCACATGTTGATGACGTCATTGAACTTATGGCTGACGGGAAGATACTCCCATATCTCGATATTCCTTTCCAGCATGCTTCTCCTACGGTTCTTCGTAATATGAAGCGCCCGGCACATCTTGAAAAAATTAATAAACGCATTGAAAAATGGCGTTCTATTTGTCCGGATATTGCTTTGCGATCAACATTCATTGTTGGTTTTCCGGGCGAAACGGAAGAAGATTTTCAATTGCTTCTGGACTGGATGAGCGAGGTTAAAATAGATCGTGCCGGCTGCTTCAAATATGAGGCTGTAGAAGGTGCAGCGGCTAACGACCTCGGTTTGGAAATTATTCCTGAAGAAATAAAGGAAAGTCGGTGGAAACGTTTTATGGAACATCAAAAAACAATTTCCGCCCAGCTTCTGAAGAAAAAAATCGGTAAACGGTTACAGGTGCTTGTTGACGAAAGTGATGGACATAAAGGCATCGGGCGTACAAAATATGATGCTCCTGAAGTGGATGGCGTTGTACATTT
>CAMLLT010000218.1 GCA_946480935.1 uncultured Bartonella sp.
GGCGTGTGAAAGACTTCGAATTTATGGCCGCCACAATCGAGAATTTCACCTTCTTCAAGCCAACGGTCGGGAGTGCAATTTCGAATGCCTGTCATCCGATAAGAACGGGCTTTTTCAACCAGATTTTCCATCAGCGGTTTGTCGGCAATATTGGAACCGATTATAGGAACATTCAAGTTTTCCTTTGCTTCCATTGCTCCACCCGCATGGTCAACATGGCCATGGGTTATCCAGATTGCGCGAACTTTCACACCGGTCTTTTTAATAGCTTCGGCAATAAGCGGCCAATCACCACCCGGATCGACAAGCACGCCTTCTTTGGTTTCATCATCATAAAGAAGTGTGCAATTTTGCTGGAAAACCGTTACCGGTATGATTGTTGCTTTCAAATTTCCCATCGGTTTTCCTTCGCTCTTTGTTAAAATATTCAAAAAGAATATCGACTTTCGATTTATCAATATCAAGAGAGCCAAATCAATAAACAAAACATCCGGGCTTCACAAAGGCTTGCGGTTTCAAATTTTATAAAACCTGTTCTTATTTCTTGTTCATGCTGAAAGGAACCGCTTATTTGCTCTATTTTTCTAAATAAACAACCTTTGGTATAGAGTATTTGTTAATTCAGCCTTTTGAAAACAATGAACAGTTTTTTTTAAAACATCACCGATATTTACAAAATATTCATTTTTTCTGAAATTATCACTGAAATATCATTATACAAAATGGGCAAACCGTTTCACTGCAAAATATTATTTTCAAATATTATCCGGTGAGAGGGACAAGCCTGTCATGGTATTGCCTAAAATGTGGCGCAACAAGAAACCGGTTCTCTCGACAGAGGTGGATTCTTCCGATAAACTTGCTTCAATCCGGACATGAGAAAATGACAGAACAGAATACAAAATTATCTGATGATGCTCCCCATCTACTTGTTATAGACGATGACACGCGCATACGCAGTCTTTTGTCACAATATCTTGTCCAGAACGGCTTCCGTGTGTCTGTCGCTGCCAGTGCCGATGAAGCACGCCGCAAATTGGCGGGGCTTGATTTTGATCTCTTGATTGTAGACGTTATGATGCCGGGCGAAAATGGCATTTCGCTCACACGTTCGCTGCGCGAAACAAAAACGGTCCCGATATTGATGCTGACAGCCTTATCGGAAACCGACAGTCGCATTGACGGGCTTGAAGCGGGAGCGGATGATTATCTGCCCAAACCATTTGATCCCCGTGAACTTCTGTTGCGGGTCAACGCCATTTTGCGCCGTGGCAGTGCCAATGGACAGCCCAAGATCGAACAACTGGTTTTTGGCCCCTATACATTTTCGATTGCCAAGAAAGAACTGAAAAAATCCGGTGAGGTCATCAAGCTCACAGATCGTGAACAGGATATAATGGTTATCTTTGCCGAACATGCCGGTACAACCATTCCGCGCCATAAACTTGCAACCGGTGAAGGCGAAGTGGGTGAACGTACGATTGATGTCCAGATCAACCGGTTACGCCGGAAGATCGAAAATGATCCGGCCAATCCGGTTTATTTGCAGACAGTACGTGGCATCGGCTACAAGCTTTCAATCGAATAGGATAACAGAATGGCCGGGCCTATCAAAAGTTTTGGCCGTTGGCTGGCAAAAAAAATGCCAAAGCGCCTCTATGCGCGCTCGCTCATTATCATCATTGCTCCGATGGTTTTGCTACAATCGGTCATTGCCTATGTGTTTATGGAACGCCATTGGCAAATGGTGACAGAGCGCCTGTCAACCGCAGTTGTTCGTGATATTTCGGCCATTATCGACATTATCGAAACCTATCCGCAAGATGACAATTACAACAATATTACCCGTATTGCCCAGCAGCGTATGGGGCTCAATATTTCCATTCTTCCGCCTGATCCTTTGCCTCCTCCGGGGCCGAAGCCTTTCTTTGCCATTCTTGATTATTTCCTGAGTGAAGAAATTACCCGCCAGATCAACCGTCCGTTCTGGATTGATACGGTCGGCGATTCAGATCTTGTCGAAATCCGCATCCGGCTTGATAACCATGTCTTGCGTGTCTTTGCCATGCGCTCGCAAGCCTATGCATCGAACACCGGTATTTTTTTAAGCTGGATGATTGGCACGGCACTTGTGTTGTTGATCATTGCTATTTTCTTTTTGAGAAACCAGATCAAACCTATCCAGCAGCTCGCCGCAGCAGCCGACAGTTTCGGGCGTGGCCTTCCTTTGCCTGAAGGCTTCGAGCCGAGAGGTGCTGAAGAAGTGCGCCGCGCCGGAACTGCATTTTTGCGAATGCGCAAAAGAATCGAGCGGCAAATCGAACAACGTACCATGATGCTTTCAGGTGTCAGTCACGATTTACGCACCATTCTGACTCGCTTCAAATTACAATTGGCCTTGGCAAAAGGAAGTTTCGATACCGCACCTCTCGAACAGGATATTGCCGACATGCAGAATATGTTGGAGGGCTATCTTGCCTTTGCCCGTGGAGAGGGAACCGAAAATGTCGGTGAGCTCGACTTGAGCGAATTGATGAAGACCCTTCAAAAGGATGCAAAACTGCGCGAACGCGGTTTTGTTTATCACATAGAGGGGTCTCCTCTGGTACAATTAAAACCGAAAGCATTTTCAAGACTTGTCAGCAATCTGGTTTCAAACAGCTTCCGTTACGCCAAAAACGTCGATGTCGCCATTGTTCATGGGGACAATGACCTTGTCATCATTATAGATGATGATGGTCCGGGAATTCCTGCCAATATGCGCGAGGAAGTATTCAAACCTTTCTTCCGGCTTGACGAGGCGCGCAATCAGGATGCAAGCGGTACGGGCCTTGGCCTTTCAATTGCGCAGGATATTGCCCGCAGCCATGGCGGCAATATTGTGCTTGATGATAGCCCGACAGGTGGCTTGCGCGTCATTGTTGAAATTCCGCTCTAGCGCCCGATATGAGAAAGAACAGACATTTCGTTTCGAAACAGTGTTGAAGAAAAGCTGATCGGCTCTCGAGTGCTGTTTTTACACTTAAGCATCTCTTCTTTTCAGAAAGGAAATCATCATGCCAGCGCGTTCCAAAGTCCAGCAGGAAGCAGCCGGAGCGGCTCTTGCAGCCAAACGCGGCAAAAGACCGGTAAGCTCGCTAAAAGGGGCTTCCAAAAAAATGGAACAATCCATGACAGAAGAACAACTTGAAGATTTTGCCTCAACAAAGCGCAAGGATTTACCCGACAATATCGGCAAAAAATCAAAAAAATAAAAAGCGATATTTTGCCGTCACACCCTTGATAGAGGCGACCCGTCCTGTTTTCATCGAGAGCGGGTGAAAAAGTTGTTTGCCCTGCTCTTTAATAGCATCGCTTGTAACCCATTATGATCGGCGTAACGGAAACAACTTGCAATTCTCGCCGGTCTTGCAATTTTACGTTATTCCGCGGCATTTATTTATCATCATTTGTGGTCAAACAAGCCGCCTCGCCTGCCCTGTCATTCAGAATGACTTGTCGATAACAAATCCTTATCGGTGTATTGAAAAAACCGTTTTCGATGCCGTTTGTCAGTATTTCCGGATGGGCAACGTTTTTCGGGAAAACAAAAGCCACTCTCCTTCCCCACAACGATTGTTCCCGATAGCGAAAGCCATTATTTTTCGGGTGTTGATAAAGAAGAAATCGAGTGACTGGAATTTTTTATAAAGTAACGATTAGTCTTTTTGGGATGAAGTAATGAATGGGTTTGAGCCATATTGCCACTCATTGACCGATAACAATCGTGAAAAAGCGGTGCTCATTCAGCTTACCCGAACAAGCACTAACAATTTCCGGTTCTTGCGGCCATTCGAGCAATAACGTCGTTAAAGTTAAAACATTTCTCCCGCAAAAAGCCGGAGCATTGATATTCTCTAGAATATACGACCGCCGACGGGAACTTCTTTTGACGGTTCGAGAAGTACGACATCACCATTTTCATCCGGCAGACCGAGAGTGAGCACTTCCGACATGAACGGGCCGATCTGGCGCGGCGGAAAATTGACAACACATAGAACTTCACGACCGACGAGCTCGTCGAGTTTGTAATGCACGGTTAT
>CAMLLT010000219.1 GCA_946480935.1 uncultured Bartonella sp.
CCCAGCGGATTGGCTGCAATTGGCCAACCGGTTTCGGTTTGCCACCAATTGTCGATAACTGGTACGTGAAAAAGGTTGGTTACCCATTGCAAAGTATCGGGATCCGCCCGTTCTCCGGCAACAAACATGGCTTGCAAATTGGGTAATTTATAAGGTTTTGCATAATTCCCGTCAGGATCTTCGCGTTTGATCGAGCGAAACGCGGTCGGAGCGGAAAAAAACGAGCGTACATTATAGTCTTCACATATACGCCAAAATGTTCCCGGATCCGGTGTACCGATCGGCTTTCCTTCAAAAAGTACGGTTGTTGCGCCGACGATGAGCGGCGCGTAAAGAATATAGGAATGCCCCACCACCCAGCCGACATCGGAAGCGGTAAACATAACCTCGCCGGCCTTGACGTTGAATACAGCCCCCATTGTCCATGCCAGTGCTACAATATAACCGCCAATGTCGCGCATAACCCCTTTGGGTTTTCCGGTTGTACCGGAAGTATAAAGAATATAAAGCGGGTCGGTTGCGGAAAGCTCTGCACACGGGACTTTGCGTCCCATATTTTCTTTGAGTACTTTGGCGTAATCGAAATCACGTCCTTCTTTTAATATAAAAAGTCCTTCAGGAGCTTTCTGGGTGATCGGACGTTCATGAACAATGCAATGGTCAACTTCATGCTTTGCCATGTCTATGGCCTGATTAACCATTGACTGATAGGGAACAATACGGTTCGGTTCAATTCCGCAAGAGGCCGCAATGATAAGTTTCGGCTTGCAATCGTCAATCCGTATGGCAAGTTCTTTGGCAGAAAATCCCCCGAATACAACCGAATGCACGGCTCCAATGCGTGTACAGGCAAAAACCGAAGTGAATACCTGCGGAATCATCGGCATATAAATGAGAACGCGGTCTCCCTTTTTTATGCCGATATCCTGCATAAAGGCTGCGAGTGCCTGCACTTCTTCGTAAAGTTGCTGATAAGTGATTGCTCTTTTGGCATTGCTCACCGGACTATCATAATAGATAGCCACTTGAGCGCCACGTCCCGCTTTGACGTGCCTGTCGACAGCATTATAGCAAGCGTTTGTTTTACCCCCTGTGAACCAACGCCCATAGACTCCGGCATCTTTATCGAATACTTTGTCATATGGTTTGAACCAGTCAATCAGACGGGCAGCTTCACCCCAAAATTCGTCGGGATGTTTTAAACACTTGTCATAAATCTGTTTGTAAGACGACATTATGCAACCCTCCCAGTTTGCAAATTCCTCTGTCGTGGAATCTAGCTAGTAAAAAATTCCTGTCTAGTGCTAAATTGTACCAATAGAAAAATATCTTGCATTACGATAACGTTATGTTGTGTTTTAACAGTTCCAGAGCATAAGATTTCTTGTTATTAAAATTGGGAGTACCTATTTTGCTGTACTTCCGAGGAGGGCGATTTTAATGGATGAACCGACTACCAACGCTGCCGATATTGCAGAAAGACAGGCTGCACTGCTTTCCGCAGCTTTGCCCTATATGCAGAAATACGAGAATAAGACCGTTGTGGTGAAATATGGCGGCCATGCGATGGGAGATCCTGAACTCGGACATGCCTTTGCCCGCGATATCGCGCTTCTCAAACAATCAGGCATCAACCCGATTGTCGTTCATGGCGGTGGTCCGCAAATTGCGAAACTGCTGGCTAAAATGGGAATTGAATCGAAGTTCGAAGGTGGACTTCGGGTAACAGATTCAAAAACCGTCGAAGTTGTCGAAATGGTTCTGGCCGGTTCGATCAACAAGGAAATTGTTGCGATGATCAATGCCGAAGGTGAATGGGCAATCGGTCTTTGCGGCAAAGATGGCAATATGGTTTTTGCCGAAAAAGCCCGGAAGACGGTCATCGATCCCGATTCCAATATCGAGCGCATTCTGGACTTGGGATTTGTTGGCGAACCGGTTGAAGTTGACCGCACACTTCTTGATTTGCTTGCCCGTTCCGAAATGATACCGGTCATTGCGCCTGTTGCACCGGGAAGGGATGGCAATACTTATAATATCAATGCGGATGTTTTTGCCGGTGCCATTGCCGGTGCCCTTAAAGCCAAACGCTTGCTATTTTTGACAGATGTGCCCGGTGTTCTTGATAAAGCCGGAAAACTTTATAAAGAACTGACAGTCAAGCAATGTGAAGAGCTTATGCGTGACGGAACCATATCCGGTGGTATGATACCAAAAGTCGAAACTTGTATTCAGGCGATCAATCGCGGTGTCGAAGGCGTTGTTATTCTGAATGGTAAAACTGCCCATTCGGTTTTGCTTGAACTTTTTACTGAACGCGGTGCGGGTACGTTGATAGTGCCATGATAAACGAACAAGCGGCTTCACAGCTAAAAGCCATCAATGTCTGGGTATTCGATCTTGATGATACACTCTATCCGAGAGAAAGCGGGCTTTGGGCGCAGATTGACAAACGTATCAGTGCCTATGTCAAAAAGCAGCTCGAACTTGACGATGATGAAGAGGTTCAACATTTTAGGCAATATTTCCGCAAGAATTACGGCGGTGCTTTACGCGGTATGATCGAAGAATATTTTGTCGATGTTAAAGATTATCTGAAAGATGTTCATAATATCGACTATTCACCGTTGAAAAAAGATCCCCGACTTGCCGCCGATATTTCAAGTTTACCCGGTCGGAAATTCATATTTACCAATGGTGATCGGGCTCATGCGGAACGTGTTCTTACTCACCGTGGCTTAACCGGATGTTTCGACGGCATTTATGATGTCACATTTACCGATTTTCTCCCCAAGCCTTATCGGCAGGCTTATGACCGGTTTTTGGGACATTTTTCGATTGATCCGGAAAAAACGGCAATGTTTGAAGACAATCTTGCCAATCTTTCAACCTGTAAAGATCTCGGTATGACCACGATATTGGTTGGTCATAAAGAGGATAAAGAAATTCCGGCTTTCGTTGATATTGAAGCACCGGAACTTGACAGTTTTCTGCATAGCCTTTCGGGTTACCTGAACAGGGCAAGCTGAATGGCGGGAGCGAAGGGAAACGCGTTTTATCTCTTGTCGAGACAAGAACTTGCTCTGGTCGGCATAACTTTTCTATGGGGCGCAACCTTTCTTATCATCCATCTGGCAATGCGCTCTTGCGGACCATTGTTCTTTGTCGGTTTCCGCTTCATTCTTGCCGGTATTTTTGCCAGCATCATTTTTTGGCGAAGCCTCAAAAATATAAGTTTGCATGATATTTTTGCCGGTACAGTCATCGGCATTCCTATTTTTCTGGGGTATAGTTTGCAAACTGCCGGATTGAAAACCATTGCAAGCAGCCAGTCGGCTTTTATTACCGCCGTTTATGTTCCACTTGTACCGCTCTTGCAGTGGATAATTTTACGTAAAAAACCGCGTTTGACGAGTTTCATCGGCATAAGCTTTGCATTTATCGGCTTGCTTCTGGTTTCCGGGCAAGGAATTCATGCAATAGATTTTTCAAAGGGCGAAATTCTGACACTTTTATCAGCTTTTGCGATTGCCTCGGAAATTGTCTTTATCAGCTTTTTTGCCGGTCGGGTCGATAGCCGGCGTGTCACCGTTGTACAGCTTTTTGTTGCGGGCTTCCTTTCCTTTGTGGCAATGCCGCTTAATGGCGAAACTGTTCCGGCATTTTCTTGGGGGTGGGTGTCGGCGGGATTGGGCTTGGCTGCAATGAGTGCTCTCATCCAACTTACAATGAATTGGGCGCAACGATCGGTTTCGCCAACACGTGCAACAATCATCTATACCGGTGAACCGGTATGGGCGGGTCTCGTCGGGTGGATTGCCGGCGAACGCCTGCCTCATCTTGCAATTCTCGGAGCATTTTGCATTATCGTTGGTATTCTTGTTTCCGAATTGAAGCCGAAAAGGCAGGCAATAGCGCAAGAATAATAAAAAGCACGCCCGAAAAAATTCCCTTTTTAAAAACACATCCAAACTATGTAATGAACGCGGCTTGTTTGAAAAGCCATGATTTTTTTATAAAAAACCTGAAACCGTGCTATTTACGGTTTGAAGTGTTGTTTAAAG
>CAMLLT010000220.1 GCA_946480935.1 uncultured Bartonella sp.
GAGCCTTTACCTCAATTCGGTGTGGAACAAAAAGCCAATGCAAAACTTTCCTACCTCACTCCGAGGGCCCGTCAGGCATTTCTTCTCATTGCTGTCGAAGGTTTTAGTGACAAAGAAGTTATGGAGATCATGAATGTTGATCAGCAGCAGTTCAGAGCATTGCTGAACGAGGCTTCGCGTGATATTTCTGAGCAAGTTGCCACACGTATTCTTATTATCGAGGACGAGCCGTTAATTGCGATGGATATCGAGCAGCTTGTCGAATCGCTCGGTCATCAGGTTGTCGGCATCGCACGTACGCGTGACGAAGCGGTCTCACTGTTCAAAAAAGAAAAACCGGGTATGGTTCTTGCTGATATTCAACTTGCTGATAACAGTTCCGGCATAGATGCTGTGAATGATATTCTTGAAACTGATGAGGTTCCGGTCATTTTCATTACCGCCTTCCCCGAACGTTTATTGACAGGTGAACGGCCCGAACCGACATTCCTTGTAACCAAGCCGTTTAATCCTGATATGGTTAAGGCTTTGATTTCTCAAGCGCTTTTCTTTCAGGAAAATGCATCCAGAAAATCATAACAGGTTTTCGTGAAAGAAATAAAACAGAAGGTTTTTAATTTCTTATGATATCGGCTCCCCATTCTTCACCTGCTGTTGAAAAATTGCATGTGAGTGCCTTGATGCAGGCTATCCATGGAGCCGATATTTTTGTTCTTTATCAGACCCCCGACATGGTTTATCGCTGGGCAGAAAACTTGCCCGAGATTTTAGCCGAGAAGTGGTTTGCCGGCTGTCGCGACACCGATTTTTTATCCGAAAAACTTTCCGAAAATATGATGGATATCAAATTGCAGGTTTTGGAAACCGGCAAGATGCACACATTGGAAGCCCGATTTGAAAACAGTAACAATCGTATTTTCTGGTTCAAGTTTTCGATTGATTGCCACCGTGACGAGCGAGGAGAAATTGTCGGTTTGTTAACAACCGGCGTCAATGTAACCGAATTGCGTCGGCGTGAACAGGTCCTTAAGGCTTTACTGCGGGAAGTAAGTCATCGTTCTAAAAATCTTCTTGCCATTATTCAAAGTGTAGCCGGTCAAACCGCCCGCTATACCGATTCCTTGCAAACTTTTTTAAAAAAATTTCAGGGGCGCATACAATCATTATCCCATTCACAAGATCTCGTTACTGATTCCGATTGGCGTGGTGCTCATTTTCGTGAGTTGTTTTTAAGCCAGACATCGAATTATCTGGAAAAAGAACATCGGCGTTTTACGATCGATGGTGATGACCCCTATCTTTTTCCCGGTGCCGCATTGCATATCGGTTTGGCATTTCATGAACTCATCATCAATTCCCTTTCTTATGGAGCACTTTCCAAACCGGATGGTGTGATCCATGTAACAAGCCGGATTGAAAAAGATGAAGGCAAGCCATCACAATTATGCATTTCCTGGTATGAAGTTTTTTCACCCGGACACACGCCCGACAATGATCGAAGAGCCTGCTTTGGCAGTGCAGTCCTTGAAAAGATTGTTCCGGTTTCTGTGAATGGCACGGCAAGTCTCGAATTTACAAATGACGGCGTGGTTTATCACCTTACACTCCCCGATACTTATTTCGATTTTTACGCCTGAACTTTTTCTTTTTGCGATAAGTGCTCGGGTTTTTTAGCTGTCAAAAAACATATCCCGATCAGGAATGAAGTAAAAAACAAATCCTCTAATCCACTAATTTTGTGGCCTATGTTTTATTCCGGAACAAAAAACCGCCGAGCTCGTTATTAAAATATAAAAGAAATAAATTCATCCGCTCAATATTAATATGTTCCTGAAGGGGTCGATCATGAATTCCGTCATCGCCGTAATGTTGCTTGTTTCCTGCACAGATGGTTTTTCTGCATGCAATGCCGCTGACGATATGGTCAAGGTTTATCCCACCCATGAAGCGTGCGAAGCAGCTTTGATACCGGCAGTTAATCACATCGGACAGTCCAACGAGATGGTGTTCGGTCAATGTATCAAAGCGGATCCCGACTTCATTAACGGGGATTTGAGCATTTATTGGCGGGTTGACCAGAATGGCGATTTCATTGTCGAACTTGCCAATGAAGATAGCGAAGAAGAAGAATTGACTGTACCGTTACAGAAGATTGAAAAACCGGTTGCCGGTGCAACAAAAATCAATACAAAGCCCGCAGCATAAAGTTATCTTCTTTGCATTAATCTTCGCCATTAATCTTGCCAATTGTCGGGATTTTCCTGATTAAACGATTATTCACCAAAGCTTAAAATATTTATTTTCCATTGAAACATTGCGGTGAAACTCGTAAATGCGGGGCGTTATCAATGGAGAATGTTCGATGCGCGACGATTATCAATCCGGTTATGAAAATATGGATTATCAGGATCCCTATAATCAGCAACCCATGCAGCCACAAGCGCCACTGGATCCCGCAGTTGAAAAAGTAAGGCGGAAGCTGATGAGGCTGATGATCGTTTCTATCGGAATAACAATCGTTCTCATTCTGATTATTCTGGCCGCCGTTATTTATAAGGTTACATCTTCGCCTTCTGATAAAGCACCGGCAAGCATTACGAAAACCGAAACAAGCCCGATACCCGATGGGAACGCCAATCTATCAAATCAAGCCGCCTCTGCAAAAACACCGGCTCCCGCTGTTCCGGAATTTATCAGGCGTTCCATTGCTCTGCCACAAGGGACACGCATTCTCTCGCAAAGTCTTTCGAATGATATGATCGCGCTTGAAACATTGACACCGGAAGGCAATACGGAGCTCGTTATTTACGATTATCGCCAAGGGCATCTGGTTGCCGGTATTACAGTTGATACATCACCGGTTGCAAAACAGCCTGTTGAAGAACCGGCTAACGCATCGCCCGCCCAATAAGCCCCCAACAAGCTTAGGTAAAAAAATTGCAATAAAAAGGCCGCTTGAAAGCGGCCTTTTTTATGAGCTTGAAATATTATTTTTTGGGTTTATTCGGCTTTGCATCCGACTTTTTTTCGTCTGCCTTTTTCTCGGCAGTTTCGATAACCTTTTCCTCGACTTTCGATTCATCAACAGGATGAGTTGGTGTCGGTGTGAAGATCAGGCGATCGGAACCGCGCGAAATATTGACAGTCGAACCATCAAGAATATCACCGATCAGCAGCCTTTCAGCGAGCGGATCCTGAACTTCTCTCTGGATAACCCGTTTAAGAGGCCGTGCACCATAAGCAGGGTCATACCCCTTATCGGCAAGAAATTCACGAGCACTGTCATCAATAACAAGTTTGATCTTCCGGTCTGACAACAATGATTGCAAACGTTGCAACTGGATGTCGACAATGGCTCCCATTTCTTTCCGGTGCAATCTGTGGAACAGGATGATTTCGTCAACACGGTTGAGAAATTCCGGTCTGAATGCAGCTTTAACCACTGCCATAACATCATCACGGGCTTTCTCTGCTTCATCATTATCGTCAAGGGCTGTCAAATATTCGGCACCGAGATTCGACGTCATAATGATAAGCGTATTGCGGAAATCGACAGTGCGCCCCTGACCATCGGTCAAGCGTCCGTCATCAAGCACCTGCAAAAGTACATTGAAAACATCCGGATGGGCTTTTTCAATTTCATCAAACAAGATGACCTGATATGGCCGACGACGAACCGCTTCTGTCAAAGCGCCGCCTTCTTCATAACCGACATATCCCGGAGGAGCACCAATCAAACGGGCAACCGAATGCTTTTCCATATATTCCGACATGTCGATACGAACCATTGCGGTTTCGTCCTGAAACAGGAATTTTGCCAGAGCCTTGGTGAGTTCGGTTTTACCAACACCTGTTGGCCCCAGGAAAATAAATGAACCAATCGGCCTGTTCGGGTCTTGCAAGCCGGCACGTGCACGACGTACCGCCCGCGAAACAGCCTGAATCGCTTCTCCTTGTCCGACAACGCGTTTGGCAAGCTCGTCTTCCATTCTCAGAAGTTTCTCACGCTCGCCTTCGAGCATGCTGTCAACCGGAATACCGGTCCAGCGCGATAC
>CAMLLT010000221.1 GCA_946480935.1 uncultured Bartonella sp.
TTGGCCTTAAACCTCTTCAAGCTCTACCAATGTTCCATCAAAGTCTTTCGGATGGATGAATAGAACGGGTTTTCCATGTGCGCCGGTTTTAGGATTCCCGTCACCAAGAATTCGAATGCCTTCTGCAACGAGCTGGTCGCGCATTTTTAAAATATCATCGACTTCAAAACAGACATGGTGAAGGCCACCATTCGGATTTTTTTCAAGAAATTTTGCGATTGGTGAATTATTTCCCAATGGGCTCATCAGTTCGAGTTTTGTATTGGACAGTTCGACGAAAACAATTCTGACGCCATGTTCAGGCAGATCCTGAACAGGCGAAACATCATTGTTGACGGAACGATAAAGTTCGGCAGCCTGTTCGATATCCGGTACGGCGATTGCGACATGGTTCAGTCGGCCAAAGTGGTACACTGGAAAACTCCCTTTATATCCAAGAAATATAAAATGGTCTCATCAGATATTACGTAATTTCCCTTGTAAAAGATCAAGGATTTTGCTGGCTGCTTCGACCACATTGGTTCCGGGGCCAAAAACAGCAGCGACACCATTTTCTTTCAAAAATTCGTAATCCTGCCGGGGCACAACGCCGCCACAAACCACGATAATATTGGAATTGCGATTTTGCAACGCTTTGACAAGCTGCGGTAACAGGGTTTTATGGCCGGCTGCCAGCGAAGAAACACCGATGAGTTGAACCTTGTTTTCAATAGCCATTTCGGCTGCTTCTTCCGGTGTCTGGAAAAGTGGTCCGGCAATGATTTCGAATCCCATATCGCCAAATGCCGAAGCAATGACTTTTGCTCCGCGATCGTGACCATCCTGTCCGAGTTTGGCAATCATGATGCGCGGGCGTTGGTCTGTTGTATTGGTGATATCGCTCAAGCGCTGTTTTAATGTTTTATATTCGGGTTCGTTCGAGAATGCTTTGCCATAGATGTTTTTGACCACTACAGGCTTTGCCGCATGGTCACCGAAAACTTTGCGCATTGCATCAGATATTTCACCGACTGTTGCGCGCGCCCGTGCGGCTTCCACCGCGGCTTCAAGCAGGTTGCCATTTTCGCTTCTGGCAATATTTTCCAGATTCTTCAATGTTTGGGCGACTTTCCGGCTATTGCGGATTTGTTTGATCTTTTCCAGTCGGGCAATTTGCTGGGCACGGACTTTTGTATTGTCAATTTCAAGGATATCGATTTTCTTTTCTTCATCGGAGCGGAATTTATTAACCCCGACGATAATCTCTTCCCCCTTGTCAACGGCCGCCTGACGGGCGGTTGCCGCTTCTTCGATGAGACGTTTCGGCAAGCCGTCAATGACCGCTTTGGTCATGCCGCCCATGGCTTCTATCTTGTCAATGAGAGCGGATGCTTTGTCGACGAGTTCTTTGGTGAGCGTTTCGACATAATAGGAACCGGCGAGCGGGTCGACAACCTTGGTAAGGCCCATTTCATTTTGCAAAATCAATTGTGTATTGCGGGCAATGCGTGCCGAAAATTCGGTAGGTAACGCAATCGCCTCGTCAAAAGAATTGGTATGAAGCGATTGTGTTCCACCCAAAACAGCAGCCAATGCTTCATAAGCGGTACGCACAATATTATTGTACGGATCCTGTTCCTGAAGTGAAACACCGGACGTTTGACAATGTGTGCGCAGCATCAGGGAAGACGCTTTTTTAGGTGAAAATTCGTGCATAATGCGCGACCATAAAAAACGTGCCGCACGTAATTTTGCCGCTTCCATGAAAAAATTCATGCCAATGGCAAAGAAAAATGAAAGTCGACCGGCAAATTGGTCAACATCAAGCCCTTTTTTAAGAGCCGCACGCACATATTCTCGCCCGTCTGCAAGTGTGAAGGCCAGTTCCTGTACAAGCGTGGCGCCCGCTTCCTGCATATGATAGCCGGAAATGGAAATTGAATTGAAACGCGGCATTTCATTGGCGGTATATTCGATAATATCGGCAATGATGCGCATAGATGCTTCGGGCGGATAGATATAGGTGTTGCGTACCATAAATTCTTTGAGAATATCGTTCTGGATTGTTCCTGAAAGATCGCGCCTTGCAACGCCCTGTTCTTCACCCGCAACAATAAAATTGGCAAGAATTGGTATGACAGCGCCATTCATCGTCATTGACACGGACATTTTATCAAGCGGAATACCGTCAAAGAGAATTTTCATATCTTCGACTGAATCGATTGCAACACCGGCTTTTCCTACGTCTCCCACAACACGCGGATGATCGGAGTCATATCCGCGGTGTGTGGCAAGATCAAAAGCAACCGAAAGGCCTTTTTGACCGCTCGCAAGGGCTTTTTTATAAAAGATATTCGATTCTTCGGCAGTGGAGAAACCGGCATATTGGCGGATTGTCCACGGCCTTCCGGTATACATTGTTGCTCTGGGGCCGCGCAAGAACGGGTCTAGCCCCGGTAATGTGTCCAAAAGATCATCGTGAGCGAGATCATCTTTTGTATAAAGCGGTTTGACATCAATGCCCTCGGCTGTATGCCAGACTAGTGTGTCGGGAGAAGCCTTAAGCTCCTTTTCAGCAAGTTTTTTCCACTCGCTTATATCGCCTTTCGCGGTCATGTCTATTCGAACTCCATTATGGTTTCGTCAACACCGAGACTTTGTCCGACTTTCACCGAAATTTCGCCAATTTTGCTTTTCTTTTCCGACCTCAGCATATTTTCCATTTTCATCGCTTCGACGATCGCAAGAGGTTGACCGATTTCGACTTCATCGCCTTTTTTGACAAAAATCGCGGTAATGACGCCAGGCATCGGGCATAACAACATTTTGGATGTATCAGGCGGCAATTTTTTCGGCATGAGTGCTGCAAGGGCAGCAATATTGGGTTCCCTGACATGGGCAATTGCGTCAATACCACCGTGGCGCAACCTTATGGATGTTCCTTTAATGTCGACCTTCACAACCATGTTCGAAAGGTCGGAAACAGAAAATTGGCAAATGGTCATGCCGGGTAGCCAATGGCTTTCAAGCAAAATCTGTTCTCCATCGGCAAATTCCAATTTGGCTCCGGCTTTATCAACCTCAATAACCAAAGGAAAAGACTGGTCGAAAATCGAAACGACCCATTCATTTTTTACAATACGCCGGTGGTTGTCGAGTGTACCGGAAATCATAGCCGCCCGTTCTTGCAATTTCCAATTGATAAATGCGGCAATAGCTGCAAAGGAACGCGCTTCATCCGGCGTTGGCAAGACGCCATGAAAGCCATCGGGAAATTCTTCCGCTATATAGGCGGTGGTTAATTTGCCTTCCTGAAAGCGTTTTTGCCGCATAACAGCCGAAAGAAATGGCAAATTGTTTCCGATGCCTTCAAGTTCGAAACTGTCGAGGGCTTCTTGCATGGCTTGAATTGCCATTTGGCGATTTTTCCCCCATGTAACGAGTTTCGAAATCATCGGGTCATAATAGATCGAGATTTCTCCTCCTTCATAAACGCCGCCATCATTACGAATTCTCGTTTCATCATTGTCATCGGTTGCAACGGGCGGATTATAACGGGTTAGTCTTCCGGTCGAGGGGAGGAAATTTCGATAGGGATCCTCAGCATAGAGCCGGCATTCCAACGCCCAACCATTCCGTTTGATATCATTTTGGGAAAGCGGCAAAGCTTCACCGTCGGCAATACGGATCATCAGTTCGACAAGATCAAGTCCGGTAATCATTTCGGTGACCGGATGTTCAACCTGCAAGCGGGTGTTCATTTCCAGAAAATAGAAATTCCGTTTGCCATCAACGATAAATTCCACCGTACCGGCGGAGTGATAATTGACGGCACGGGCGAGTGCAACCGCTTGTTCACCCATAGCTTTGCGGGTTTTTTCGTCAAGAAAAGGTGAGGGAGCTTCTTCAATCACCTTCTGGTTGCGCCGCTGGATAGAACATTCTCTTTCATTGAGATAGATAATGTCGCCATGCTTGTCGCCCATGATCTGGATTTCGATATGGCGCGGTTCACTCACAAATTTTTCGATAAAAATACGGTCGTCTCCGAAGGATGATTTGGCTTCATT
>CAMLLT010000222.1 GCA_946480935.1 uncultured Bartonella sp.
GCGAGAGCCTGATCGACCTTTTCATTTTTATAATAGGAGGTGTTATAGAGATTGGGCGGAAAGCTTTCGCTGGCAAGGAGCGGACGCAAACCATAATCGGCATCACCTGTTGAAGCCGACCAGCCGCTATAAAGCATTTGCACGTCGGATTTTTCAGGTGTCTCTGCGCCCCAGACACGGTCAGCCTCGACACCGGCTTCAAGCGGCGTTACCGTAACCTTGACATTGACCTTGGCAAGTTCCTGTTGCAAAAACTGCATGGCACGAATAACAGCCGTGCTGTTTCTTGAAAAAACCTCTGTTTCAAAACCGTTTGCATAGCCAGCCTCGGCCAGCAATTGTTTGGCTTTTTCAGGGTTATATTCATATTGCCCGACATTGGTATAAAAGCGCAATAGCGGCGGAATCGACGATGTTGCCGGTTCACAATAACCGTTCAGGACAACTTTGCAGAAAGCTTCCTTGTTGACAGCATAGTTCAGGGCTTTGCGAACCCTGATGTCGTCAAAAGGCTTTTTCATGACATTCATCGACGTATAGAATTCATAGATCGACGGGGCTGTTGTTACGTCAAGTGTCGGTATCTTTTTGGCAACTTCAACCAGTTCGGAAGGAAAATCCGGCACATATTGCAATTCGCCGGCCTGCAACATGGCAAAACGGGCGCCACTTTCGGGAACCGAGCGGATAACAACGCCATCGACATCGGCAACTTTACCCCAATAATTTTCGTTCTTTGTCACCTCGAAAATATCACCGCTCCAGCTTTTGAATTTGAACGGTCCGGTTCCGACAGGATGACGGTCAATATCCTTGCCATATTTCTTGATTGCTGCCGGAGAAATCATCATTGTGCCGGGGTGGGCAAGCGAGGAAGGCAGCGCACCATAAGGCTCTTTGAGATAAATTTTGATTGTATAATCATCGACAATGTCGACATGGTCGAGCATCGAGATCAACACCCGCCGCGACAATTTGTTTTCCGGATTGGCCAAACGGTCAAGATTGAATTTCACTGCCTCGGCGTTAAAATCCGTGCCATCATGGAATTTGACGCCTTTACGCAAATAAAAGGTAAATTCCTTGGCGTCGCTCGAGGCTTCATAACGTTCGGCCAGAAGCGGAATAATCTTGTAATCCTTATCGAACCCCAACAGTCCCTGATAGACTGTGCGCAGCGATGTCATTGTCAATGTGTCATTGATATTGGTGGGGTCAAGTTTGGTGAGGTTGAATTCGACACCGACAGCCAATGGTTTGGCTTCTGCCCAAACCGGCATTGCTGCCAATACCGAAACCAGTCCGGCTGCAAAATATCGTTTAACAAGCTTCATTTTCCCTCTCCTTCAAACAATAGACCCGATTGCTCAACGCGTTCAAAAATGCCCACCGGATGACAGGCAACAAAATGTTCCGGCTCTACTTCAATGAGCGGCTCGACCAAAGGTTCATTACCCGGTTCCCTTACAGGGCTTGGCACTTCCCCTTCAATAAGTGGCCGCTCGATAAAACGGCGCGCCGGATCGGCTATCGGTACGGCGGCAAGCAAACGCTGCGTATAAGGGTGAAGCGGATGATTGAACACTGCCTGCCTTGGACCGATTTCGACAATCTGGCCAAGATACATCACCGCCACGCGGTGACTAATGCGCTCCACCACAGCCATATCATGGCTGATAAAAAGATAGGATAGACCCAATTTTCTTTGCAAGTCCATCAATAGATTGACAATTTGCGCCTGAATGGAAACATCAAGGGCTGCCACTGCCTCGTCGGCAATGAGGAGTTCCGGCCCGCAGGCCAATGCGCGGGCAATACACAAGCGTTGGCGCTGGCCACCGGAAAATTCATGCGGGTAACGGCGCGCCACATGTGGCGGAAGGCCGACAGCCTGCAACAATTCCTGAACGCGCTCGTCAACCTTGTTTGCGGGAACAAGTTTATGCGTCAACAAAGGTTCGGCAATCGAAAAGCCGACCGTCAAGCGCGGATCAAGCGAGGCAAACGGATCCTGAAACACATATTGGATGTTCTGGCGTATCTTGTGGCGCTCGGCATTATCCATTTTTAAAATATCGCGCCCGTGAAGCAGAATTTCGCCGCTGCGCGGTTCGGTCAATTGCATGATCGTGCGCCCGACAGTGGATTTGCCGCAACCGCTTTCACCGACTAGTGCCAGCGTTTCACCCGCTTTAATGGAAAAGCTCACCTGCTCGGCAGCATGAACCCGCCCTGTCACCTTGCCAAAAAAGTTCTTTTTGACATCGTAACGGGTTACAAGTTTCTTCACATCAAGCACAACATCGTCGGGTCTCACTGTATTCTGCGGCAGTGCCTGAACCTTATCTTTACCGGTTGAGCGTATATCAAAAGGACGTGGCAATTTTTCATTGGCCAGTGCACCGAGTTGCGGAACTGCGGCAAGCAAAGCTTGCGTATAAGGTGCTTGCGGGTGCTTGAAAATTTCGTTCGACGTGCCTTCCTCTATCTTGTCGCCACGGCACATCACAAGCACGCGGTCTGCAACCTCGGCAACCACACCCATATCATGGGTGATAAAGACCACGCCCATGCCAAGCTCGTCCTGCAACATGCGGATAAGGCGCAAAATCTGCGCCTGAATTGTTACATCAAGGGCGGTTGTCGGTTCGTCGGCAATGAGAAGTTGCGGGCGACAGGCAAGTGCCATTGCAATCATCACCCTTTGACGCATACCACCGGAGAGCTGGTGCGGGTGGCGATCAAGAAGCCCCTTGGCGTCGGGAATACGCACCTTTTCAAGCATGGCAAGCGCTTCCTGACGCACTTCCTTGTGCGTACCCCCCTGATGAAGGCGGATTGCCTCGCCAATCTGGTCACCTATGGTGAAAACGGGATTGAGCGATGTCATCGGCTCCTGAAATATCATCGCAATATTTTTGCCGCGAACGCTATTCATTTGCGATTGGGTGAGCTTTGTAAGATCGCGCACAGCACTCTTGTCGTTAAAGAGCACCTCGCCGGAAGTAATTTTACCACCGCCGAATTCGATAAGACGCATGATAGAGAGCGACGTTACCGATTTTCCTGAACCGCTTTCGCCCACTATCGCCAATGTTTCACCGGCATTGACCGAAAAATCAAGCGACTTCACCGCACGGAAATTGCCGTCTTCGGTTTTGAAATCGACATCAAGGCCTTTTACGTTTAACAGCGGCGCATCCAAATTGACCAACCTCTTTTCTTCCGACATTTCAACCGCTTTCCGGAACGCGTTTGAAAAAGCTGACTTCACCCGCTTTTTTAACGTACTCAAAATTCAACGAAAGGTTTTTTCTCAAATTCTTTCTACCCACTATGGTTGTTTTAGGCAAAACCAAGGACAGAGCAACCCGTTGTCATGGACAACGCCTTTAAACTGTCTTGCTATGATACAATCACCAGAATCTTGCTTTCTTGGCCGCCAGGGCACAAGAAAAGATCGCTCACGATTAAAAATGCCGCCGAATATATATTTTGCGGGCGCATTCCTGCTTTACCTTTTTTTAAAACCGTCAAAGCCGGTTTTATTCACTAAATCGTGCTTGTCGTTCAAGTGTTTTTTTCAAAAACTTTCAAAACTGGCATATAAATTGCTTAAGGGCTTCCTATTTTCCTTTAAAAATCAGCTTGTTGCGGCATTGTTGATAAGTGTGGCAAGCGAGATAAAATGCGACGGTTTCATGGTTGCAGCATTAACGCCCGACATATCTTCAGCCATCCATAAAGACCGTAAAATGCTTTCTTCGGTTGCTTCTATCACCGCCTCGAACATGGGCGAGAGGGCGCGGTCATCAATATGGGGAACAGCAACCATGTGCGATTCTTCTTCCCTATGGCGAAGTTCTTTTGCCGTAGAAAAAGCAAGGGCAAAATCGCCCGAACCATTGCTCAACGCCGCTCCGCTTTTGGCAAGCCCCCCGAATGTCCGGTTGGCAAGCCGTTTCAATTGTCTTGAATCGAGGGGCGCATCGGTTGCAACAATCATCATAATCGACCCGTCTTTATCAGCACTCGGTACGGG
>CAMLLT010000223.1 GCA_946480935.1 uncultured Bartonella sp.
ACATAGAGCGGCTTCCCACGCAATTTTTCAATAAGATCTAAATTTCCATATAAAAATGCCGATTCACTTGTTGCAACAACCGCATCACAGGAAAAATCCTGCCGGAGAACCGGTAACTGAACGGTTTTCGACAAAGACAAAATATACGGAGATAACTTCAAATGACGCAAATGCTCGGCGGTTCGCGTTGCTCCGGGTTCAGGGCGCGTCACCAGAATGACCATAAAGGAAAACTCCCTCTCTTTAAAACAAACGGTTGAACCCAAGCTTTATCGCTTTTCTTCAAGACTTCACAGATTCTATTTGATAGAACTGGCTATTTGGTAAAACCGGTTTTAAAGTTGTTCTTTCAATAATAGCGAAAAAAGATAAAACTGACAATAAAAGGCCTTGCCGACAATGAGCGTAAAGGCCATTGGCAACAGATCGAATCTTGCCTGAAATGGCTTATAGAAAGGAACTTGAGGCGCAAAATGCGTGTTTTGGGAATTGAAACGAGTTGTGATGAAACGGCTGCCGCTATCGTCGAACGTGACGAGGGTGATAAAGCCCATATCGTAAGCAATATCGTTTGGAGCCAGATTGAAGACCACGTTCCTTATGGTGGTGTTGTTCCTGAAATTGCCGCACGTGCCCATGTTGAAATTCTGGACGGGCTCGTCAAACGCGCCCTTGAAGAAGCAAAACTGGAACTCAAGGATATTGATGCCATTGCCGCAACAGGAGGCCCCGGACTAATCGGCGGATTGATTGTCGGTTTGATGACAGCAAAAGCACTGGCGCTTGCCGCAAACAAGCCCTTTATCGCTATCAATCATCTGGAAGGCCATGCGCTGACGGCAAAACTCACCAATAATCTTGACTATCCCTATCTTCTGCTTCTTGTTTCAGGTGGTCACACACAGGTTATTCTGGTCAAAGGATTGGGGGATTACAAACGCCTTGGCACTACAATTGACGATGCTCTTGGCGAAGCTTTTGACAAAACGGCAAAGCTTCTTGGCCTACCCTATCCCGGCGGGCCCATTATCGAAAAACTGGCCGCTCAAGGCGATAATCAGAGAATTGAACTGCCAAGACCGTTGAAGGGTGAAAAACGGCTCGATTTCTCGTTTTCCGGCCTTAAAACCGCAGTGCGGCAAGTCGCTATGGAAATGGCACCTTTGAGCGACAAGGATATTGCCGATATTGCAGCCTCTTTCGAACTTGCCGTGACCGATACATTGAGCGACCGCGTCGAACGTTCGCTTGCTGTTTTCAAAAACGAATATCCTGATAGAGAGGCTTCTCTTGTTGTTGCGGGTGGTGTTGCATCAAACAAAGCCATTCGCAATTCATTGCAGAAATTATGCGACGCACATGGCTTTAAATTTATCGCACCGCCAATCGGTCTTTGCACCGACAACGCCGCCATGATTGCTTATGCGGGACTTCAACATTTTATTCACGGTGACCGTTCATCCTTCGATATTGCGCCGCGTTCGCGCTGGCCACTTGATGAACAGTCATCACCATTGATCGGTGCCGGACGACGGGGAGCCAAAGCTTGAACAAAACGGGTAAAAAAATTGCTGTCATGGGAAGCGGTGCGTGGGGGACAGCGCTTGCCGTTCTTTCTCATAATCTCGGGCATGATGTCGCACTTTACGGACGCAATCCTGAAATCGTCGAACAAATCAATAAAAATCATATCAACCCGTATTATCTGCCGGATATCATTTTGCCTTCGGGACTTTCAGCCACAACCGATGCAGCTTATGCACTCGGCGGTGCCGATTTTGTTCTTGCTGTCATTCCGGCTCAGGTTTTTTCCTCTGCATTGAATAGTTTTGCCCGCTTCATTCCTGAAAAAGCCCCGATTATTCTTTGTGCCAAAGGCATAGAACAGAAAACCGGACGCTTCATGTCCAACGTTGTTTCGGATATTTTACCAAATCATCAAATGGCAACACTTTCCGGCCCGAGCTTTGCCGAAGATGTCGCCCGTGGCCTACCAACAGCCGTAACAATTGCCGCAAAAAACATCGAACTCTCCAAAGAAATTGCCAATCTGTTTTCAGGGCCGGTTTTCCGTTGTTATGCAAGTGATGATATTGTCGGCGTAGAAATTGGTGGCTCGTTGAAAAATGTTCTTGCTATTGCTGCAGGTGCTGCCGCCGGACGTGGCCTTGGTGCCAGTGCACAAGCCGCTCTTGTAACCCGCGGTTTTGCCGAATTGCGCCGCATCGGAAAGGCCATGGGTGCGAAAGCCGAAACCATGACCGGCCTTTCCGTTTTGGGAGATCTTATCCTTACCTGTTCATCAGCAAAATCGCGCAATTTCACTTATGGTTTTGCGCTGGGCCAAGGGAAATCAACCGATGGTTTGAAATTAGCGGAAGGTGTTGCCACCGCCCCCGGTGCAGCCGAGCTCTGCCACAAAAAAAATATCGTTGCACCGGTTATTGATGCCGTTGCCGATTTGCTTGACAGACGCATCACCATTGACGAAGCTGTTACCGCACTTATTACCCGCCCTTTGAAATCGGAGGATTAGACAATGCTTTATGCCGTTATGTGCAATGATAAAAAAGACCATTTGCATGTTCGTCTCGACATACGCCCGAAACATCTCGACTATCTGAAAAGCCTTGGCAAAACCCTTAAATTTGCCGGCCCTTTTCTTGATGATAATGACAAGCCCAATGGCACTTTGATTGTTGTGGAAGCAAAATCACTCGAAGAAGCCAAAAGTTTTGCCGAAAACGACCCTTATGCAAAAGCCGGACTCTTCAGTGATATGAAAATCCGTCCGTGGCGCTGGAGTGTCAATAATCCCGAGGAAGTTTGAAATGGCTTATTGGTTATTCAAATCCGAGCCATTCAAATGGTCGTGGGAGATGCAAAAAAACAAAGGTGCCGAAGGCGAACAGTGGGATGGTGTGCGCAATTATCAGGCTCGCAACAATATGCGGGCTATGAAAATTGGTGACAAGGGTTTCTTTTACCACTCCAATGAAGGACTGGAAATCGTCGGAATCGTTGAAGTTTGCAAAACTGCCCATCACGATTCGACAACCGATGACCCGCGTTGGGAATGTGTCGATATCCGCGCTGTTTGCGATATGCCGAAGCCTGTTACTTTGAAAGCCGTCAAAGCCAACCCGAAACTTGCCAATATGTCTTTGGTGACATCCATGCGCCTTTCGGTGCAGCCTGTGCGCGAAGATGAATGGCAAGAAGTCTGTCGGATGGGTGGCCTTTCACCGGCTCCCTGAAAATTTCGACAGGACTTGATAATTTCGGCAAAATATTTAATTCGCCACCGCGATGGATAAAAAAACATTCATTCTCGAAAACACATCTCCGCTTGCCTGTCTCAACATCCCGTCGATAAAACTTTATCAGGCCGATGAAGTCCACAAACTCTGGCACATGACCGAAGCCGAGATGGGCAAAATAGATCTTCCTCCACCCTTCTGGGCTTTTCCATGGGCAGGTGGCGAGGCATTGGCGCTTTACATTTTGGAAAACCCCGAAATAGTGAGGGGCAAAAAAGTGCTCGATTTCGCTTCCGGTTCGGGACTGGTTGGCATTGCTGCAAAAAAGGCGGGCGCTTTATCGGTTCTTTCTAATGATATTGATGATTTTGCATGCGAGGCTATTCGGCTTAATGCCTGCCTCAACAATGTGTGCGTGACGATCGAAAGCGACAATCTTGTCAATAAAGGCGAAGCGTTACAAAACGCTTTCGATGTTATCCTTGCCGGTGATGTCTTTTATGACAAAATAATGAGTGAAACTGTCATAGACTGGTTTCGACATTTCGACCCGTCAAAAACCGTTATACTTGTCGGCGATCCTGCACGCGCTTATCTTCCGGTAAAATTGCTGGAAAGAAAAGCAACATTCAAGCTTCGTGTTTCCAAAGCAATCGAAGATAATGACTACAAGCAAGTGACAATCTGGCAAATAACAAA